>JAHJDS010000044.1 GCA_018812395.1 Pseudomonadota bacterium | reverse complement strand
TCCGGCCCCGGCGGCCAGGAATTCGTCGCGCATCTGGGGAAAATTCTTCATGTTCGCTCCGAACAGGACCGGCACGCCGAACGCGGCCGGCTCGAGCAGATTGTGGCCGCCGACGCCGCGCTCCCGGATCAGGCTGCCCCCGACAAAGGCGGCCTCGGCCAGGGCGTAGACCGCGGCCAGTTCGCCCAGGGTGTCCAGGAGCAGCACTCGGGCCGGGCCGGTCATCGGGCCCTGGCTACGCTGCCACAGGCCCAGCCCGGATCGGTCGACCAGCCCGGCCGCCTCGTCAAAGCGCTCCGGTTGGCGGGGGGCCAGGATCAGCCTGGTCTCGGGCCATTCTTGCAAGAGGGCGGCCGCGGCCTCGAGGACCGCCCTTTCCTCGCCGCGATGGGTCGAGCCGGCCACCAGGATTCGCGTCCCGTCGGCCAGCCCCAACTTCTCCCGCAGCGCCGCGGCGTCCACTTCTTGAGGAAAGGTCCGGTCGTATTTGACGTTGCCCGGGGCCATGATCCGGGAACGGTCCACGCCCAGGGAGGCGGCCCGGGCCGCGTCCACGTCGGACTGCATCAGACACAGATCGAACCCACCCCATACCCGGGCGGCGAATCTGCCCAGCCGCCGCCACACCCGGCAGCTCCCCGGCGACAGGCGGCCGTTGACCAGGACCGTCGGCACGCCGCGCCGCCGCAGTTTGCCGAGCAAATTAGGCCACACATCGGTCTCGACCAGGGCGAACAACCGGGGGTCGAGCCGCTCGACCAGGCGTTCGATCGCCCACGGAAAATCCACCGGGGCCACCAGGAGGCGCACGTTCGGCCGGTTTGAAAAGCGACGTTGGGCCTCGTCCAGGCCGTTCTCCGTGGCCACGCTGAGCGTCACCGGCAGATCGGGCCGCCGCGCGGCCAGGGCCTCGATAATCGTGGCCGCGGTGATGACCTCGCCCAGGGACAGGGCGTGGAACCAGACCGGACGCTCCCCGTCCGTCCGCGGCCCGGGCAGTTCGAACCCTAGGCGGCGCTTCATGGTCCGGCGGTACTTCCCCTTGATGACCATTCTCCCGGCCAGCATTGGCAGGGCCCCGGCCAGGGCGGCCAGGAGCCCCAGGTTGTAGGCGTAGTCCGAGGGTCTCACGCCACGTCCCCGCCACCGGCCCGCAAGGGACCCTGGAGAGAGGTCCACGACGACCGGCCCGGGACCTGGCCCCACTCCAGGCGGCAGACGGGTACGTTTTGGGGGTGACTCAAAACCTCGGCCGCCACCTCGTCCAGTCCGACGAACCGGGCGCCTCGATCCCGCAGGTCTCCCAGCAGCCGGCCAAAGGGCCCGGCCAGGGACCGCCCCTCCATCTCGGCGTGCACGGTCAGGACGTTCAGGCCGTTCTCGACGAATAGTTCGCTCCACAGCCCGGGCAGGTCGTCAGGTCCCACGTTCGGCCCCAACAACTCGTCGGCCGTGGGCAAGGTGGTCGGGATTTCCAGGACGCGGTAGACCGTGTCATCCACGGCCGGGAAGTAGGGCCCGGTCCCGCGGCTGACGCTGACGTAGTTCAGGCCGATCTTGGCCAGGACGTTCATTCCGGCGGCGTTCATGACCCACCCCGGCGCGGCAAAGGACCGGGGATTGGACCGCAGCCAGCGGCCGTACATGTCCGCCGCCCGGCCCCACTGTTTCAATACGAAACGCTCGTCCAGCCGCGGTCCCCGGCCCACCCAGGCGAAGTGGTCCCAGGCGTGAACGCCGATGTCGTGTCCGGCCTCCCGGAGTCGCGGCAGCAGGTGGCCGCAGCGCCGGCCGATGTGGGGCCCGGGCAGCAGTGTGCCGGACAGGACGGTGCGCAGCCCATAGGTGGACACGGCTCTGGTCCGGCGCATTTTACGAAAAAAACCGGGCTGGGTCAGGAGGCGCACCACGGCTCGACCGGCCCGGTCCGGGCCGAACGAAAAAAAGACGCTGGCCCGCACCCCGGCCTCGGCCAGGATGGCGGCCAGACGCGGCAGGCCGTCCCTGGCCCCCAGATACGTGTCCACGTCGACCTTGATGGCCACCCGGAAATCAGTCATATGCTTTAGTCCAGGCGGCGGCGGACCACGTAGCGGGGCCGGCGGCGGACCTCGCGGTAGATCCGGCCGACGTACTCGCCAAGGAGGCCCAGGGCCAGAAGCTGCAGGCCGACGAACACGAACAGGATGGCGAACAGGGTGAAGACGCCCTCGACCTCGGGTCCGACCACCAACCGCCGGACGAACAGGAAGACGCCGAAACCAAGGCCCAGCAAGGCGACCAGCAGACCCATCAGGCTGACCAGGTGAATGGGCAGGAATGAAAATCCGGTCATCAAATCAAAGCTCTGGCGCAGGAGTTTTAGCAGCGAATACTTGGACTCCCCCCCCTGGCGCGGGGCGTGGCGGACCGGGATCTCGTCCACTCGCTGGGCAAAGGTGTTGGCCAGGGCCGGGATGTAGGTGTGGGTCTCGACGCATTGGTTCATGGACTCGACGACGTGGCGCCGATAGGCCCGGAGCATGCAGCCGTAGTCCTTCATCCTGACCCTGGTCACCAGGCCAAAGACGAGGTTGACCATTTTTGAGGGCAGTCGCCGGAACCATGAATCGCGGCGGTTCTGCCTGGCGCCGCCGACCACGTCAAAGCCCTCTTCGAGACGGGCCACCAGGATTGGCACGTCCTCCGGGTAATTTTGCAAGTCCGCGTCCAGGGTGGCCACCACCTGCCCCCGGACCACCTCGAACCCGGCGAACACGGCCATGTGCTGACCGAAGTTGCGCGTCAGGTCGATGACCCGGACCCGGCCCTGATGCTCATCGTGCAGGCGGGCCAGGATATCTGAAGACTCGTCCTGGCTGCCGTCGTTGACGTAGATGATCTCGTACGAATATCCGGCCTGGTCCAGGGCGGCCGTCAGACGGCGGTTTAATTCCTCGAGATTTTCCTGCTCGTTGTACACCGGAATCACCACCGACAGATATGGCTCCGGACCCAGGGGGCCGTCGTGAATAGGCTGGTTGGTCATGACCTCGTCCCGAAAAAACAGTCAAAATGTTTTAAGGGCTTATTTTAGTTTATTTTTTTTCACGATTCAAGGCCGGTCCGGCGGGGATGCCCTTTTTGACCCACAGGGCGGTCCGGTGGGTGATCTCGTTGGTCTCGCGGACCACGTCCCGGCCCAGCACGAAGCGGCCGGGGTGGATGGGATCGGGCTCCAAGAATCCGGCCTCGGCCCACTCCCGGCAAAGCGCCTCGCCTTGGCCGGATTCGAGCCCCAGGACCAGTTCGATCTCGGGCGGGGTTAGGACGTCGGTGTCGTTGAACAGGGGCAGCACCCGGCGCATGGGCCGGTCCAGTTTGCGCCTGGCCGGGGGCCTTTCCCTGGCCAGCTTCCGGGCGGCCTCCAGAAAGGCGGTGATGACCAGGTCGCCGAGAAACACCGGCTCTTCGGCCAACTCCCGACCCAGGTCGGTCGCCAAAAACTCCCGCCACTCCCGATCCCATCGGCCCGATACTTCCAGAGTGACTCGAGGCATGATTACTTCCCTCCCCGTGGCAGGGGCTGATTGCTGAACACCAGGTAGCCCCCCTGGCGGGTCACCCGGTGGTAGTTGGTCGTGGCCGACAGCTCCGGCTCGAGCCGGGCCCGGGTGATGACCCATACCCGGGCGCGATCGGTCATGATCGTCTCCAGGCGCCGCCGTCCCGTCAGCCACTTCCAGCGTTTATCGCCGAACTGGATCCGCTCCACCGGCTCGGGCCGGTCCAGGTAGAAGAACAGGGTCGGCTTCCACAAGGCGTAGGTGGCTACCCTGTCACCGGGCTGGGCCAGTCTTTTGACCAGCAGGGCCGTCCGCTTGGCCGGGGCCTGTAAATATTCCAGCATCGTCGCCTGGAGGGGCCCGAAGACCACGGCGAAAAACACCAGCACCGCCATGGCCGTCGCCGGCCAGGTCCACCTCTTATCGGCCCTAAGCAGGGCCAGGCCGAACAACACCATGACCACGAGCAAAACGGCGGCCAGGGCCGGCCAGATCCAGGTCATGTCGGGCAAATCCCTGGCCAAAAAAGCGTACTCCGAGGCGTCGAACCTGGGTTTGGCCTTGGCCGCCAGCCGGGGCAGAATCCAGGGCATGGCCCCGAACAGGGCGCTCAGCAGCAGGCCCAGCGGCGCCACGATCAGCCCGGCCCCGATTTTGGTCCATTTCCCGGCCGCCCCATCCTGGAGGCGAACGATGGTCCGGCCGGCCAACACGGCCAGGGCCGGGAACATGGGAAAGATGTAGTTGGGCAGCTTGGTCTGGGCCAGGCTGAATACGGCCAGCACGACGATGACCCACCAGGCGCACAGGAAATCCAGGTCCTGGTTCGGGTCACCGCGCCGGATGTTTCGCCGTCCGGGCCTGAGCCCGGCCGCCAGACCGGGCACGGCCAGGCCGATCCAGGGGAAGAAGAACACGACCATCACCGGCACATACAACAGGAACGAGGCCCCCATGCCCAGGACAGACGAGGTCAGCCGGGCCACGTTCTGGCCGATGAAAAAGCCGCGCCAGAACTTTTCGCCGTGGACCAAGAGCGAGGTGACGTACCACGGCCCGGCGATCAGGACGAACGCCAGCAGCCCCCACAGCCAGGGGACCTGTTTCATTGTCCGGATCAGACTGCGGTTGGCCAGGAGGTAGGCCCCGGCCGCGCCCAGGCAGACGGCCAGGGCCACCGGCCCCTTGGTCAGAAAGGCCAGACCCAGGGCGGCGAAGGCCAGGACGTACCATCGCCGGGACGATTTCTTGTCGGGGTGGTGGGCGGCCTCGAACAAGGCGAACAGGGCGGCGGTGGTGAAGAGCGTCAGGGGCATGTCCGTGAGCACGGTCCGGCCGATCATCAGTGTGCCCAGGCAGAGCGACAGGCAAACGGCCGCCCAGAGGCCGACCCTCTCGCCGGCCACCCGGGCGGTGAACAGAAACGTCAGCAGGACCAGCAGCATGGCGCAGACGGCCGACGGCAACCGCAGGGCCAGCTCGTTGTGCCCAAGGACGTGGTACGAGGCGGCGATCAACCAAAAGGTGAGGATCGGCTTCTCGAAGTAGAGGCGGCCGTTGAGCCTGGGGGTCAGGTAGTCGCCGGAGCGGACCATCTCGGCCACCGAGGCCCCGTACTCGCCTTCGTCGCGGTCGATGAGGGGGGTGGCCCACAACCCGGTGAAAAACAGGACCAGGCACCACAGGGCCAACAGGAGCGTCAATCTGGTCCGGCGAGCGGCCACGGCCTCCTCTCAGGACTCGACCGGGGACACGGGCAGGATCCACCGGGCGAAGAGCCAACCGATCATGGTCCCGATCAACGCCCCGCCCAGGACGTCCGTGGCGAAGTGGGAGCTGCCCACCACCCGGAACACGGAGATGTAGGCGGCCAGTACGAAAAGCCAGACCCGCTGCCCGGGCAGGGCCCGGGCCAGGACCACGGCCAGGGCGAACGAGGTCATGGCGTGACCAGAGGGAAAGGACGTGAAATCGGCGCTCAGGGACGGCCCCATGAAGGTCAGATAGTCGGCCTTGGCCTGGTGGAGGTCGAAGATGGACGAAAAACGCTCCCACTGGTAGCCGAAGTACTTGGTGAAGTAATACATCCGCGGCCGGGGCCGGCCGATGAGATACTTGAGGGCGAGGTTCATGATGCCGGCCGCGGCCACGGCCGCCGCAGCCGAGCCTCCCAGCCGCCGGAGCGGCCGGTAACCCAGCAGCAGCCCCAGGGCCATGACCACCAGGCCGAACAGGAACTGGGTGACGCCCCGGCCCAGGTACTTGGCCCCGTCCATCAGATCGCGCCACAAGACGACGTCACGGCCGCCCGGGACCTGTCTCAGGGAGCGCGCGGCCGACTCGATGACCGGATCCAGGTACAACAGAAGTACGAACAGACCGGCCAGGCCGAGGCCGGTCACCACCCACCATCGCGGCCTGGCGGCCTCACCGCGACCGATCAAGACGCGGCCTCCCCGGCCGGGGCCGGCCGATCGTTGGTCTGGATGGCTCCGTTGGCCGCCTCCTCGACCTTGAACTGGAGTTCATAGAGCTTGGTGTACTCCCCGCCCCTGGCCAGGAGTTCCTCGTGGCGGCCTTCCTCGACGATGCCGCCGCCGGACAGGACCACGATCCGGTCGGCGTGGCGCACCGTGGACAGCCGGTGGGCGATGACCAGGGTGGTCCGGCCCTGCATCAAATTGGCCAGGGCCTTTTGGACGAACAGTTCGGATTCGGTGTCCAGGCTGGAGGTGGCCTCGTCCAAAATCAGGATCGGGGCGTCCTTGAGGATGGCCCGGGCGATGGACAGCCGCTGGCGCTCGCCGCCGGACAGCCGGACCCCGCTCTCGCCGATGACCGTGTCGTAACCCTGGGCCATTTCCATGATGAAGTCGTGGGCGTAGGCCGCCTGGGCCGCGGCGATGATCTGGTCGTCGGTCTTGTCGTGATCGCCGTAGGCGATGTTGTGGCGCACGGTGTCGTTGAACAGGATCGTCTGCTGGGTGACCATGCCGATCTGGGACCGAAGCGACGAGACCCTCACCTCCCGAATATCGTGGCCGTCGATATGGACGCCCCCCTGGCTCACCTCGTAAAACCGGGGGATGAGATTGACCAGGGTGGTCTTGCCCGCCCCGGAGACGCCGACCAGGGCCACGATCTCGCCGGCCTTGACCTCGAGGTTGATCCCCCGCAGGACCGGCTCGGCGTTGTAGGCGAACCGGACGTTCCGAAACTCGATGGCCCGGCTGATGGGCGGCAACTCAAAGGCGCCGGGGGCGTCCTGGATCTGGGGCTTGGTGTCCAGGATCTCGTAGATGCGCTCGGCCGAGGCCAGGCCCTCCTGGATGGCGTGGTTGAGTCCGGACAGCCGCTTGACCGGCTCGTAGAGCAGCAGCAAGGCGGCCATGAACGAGAAGAATGTCCCCGGCGTGGACTTGCCCTGCAAGACCTGCAGGCCGCCGTAATAGACGATCAAGGCGGCGATGATCCCGCCCAAAACTCCATGATCGGCGAGGACATGGCCTTGACCATGACGTTTTTCATGCCCAGGCGGAAGAGCCGCTCGGACTCGGCGTCAAAGCGCTTGACCTCGTAGCCCTCCATGCCGAAGGCCTTGACGATCCGGTGCCCGGAGATGGTCTCCTGGATCAGGGACGACATGTTGCCCATGGTCACCTGGTGCCGGGAGGCGATTCGCCGGAGTGACCGACCCAGCTTGACAATGGGAAACACGGCCACCGGGAAGACGACCACGGCGATCAGGCTCAGCTCCCAGGAGCGGTAGAAGACGACGAACACCAACACGACGATGGCGAAGCCGTCCTTGAGCACGCCGGTCACGGCGCTGGACACGGCGTTCTGGATACGGTGGACGTCGCTCACCAGCCGGCTCATCAAATCGCCGGTGCGGGCCTCGTCAAAGAAGGACAGGGCCAGGGTCTGGAGGTGGGCGTAGAGCATATTGCGCATATTGGTCACGATGCGCTGGCCGACCCAGTTCATCATGTAGTTGTAGAGATAGGAGAAACCGCCCTTGATGGCGTACACGCCCAGGATGGCCAGGGGAATGAAAATCAGGGCCGAGTAATCGGCCTCGCCGTGGTAGGTCAGCCCCGCGAACAGGTTGTCCCCGCCCCAGAAGAACTCCTCGAAATGGAAAAAGGCCATGGCGGCCGGCCGGGCCATCTGGAACACGTCGTCCATGGCCGGCTTGACCAGCCAGGCCAGGGCCCCGGCGGTGCCGCCGACCAGGACCATGGACACCATGGCCACGGCCAGCCGCGGCCAGTAGGGCTTGACCATTTTCAGGAGACGACGATAAAGCTCCATCAACCGACCTCCGTCGGCGATTCCAGGAAATTTAGTACGATGTCGGCCGCTCGGTCGGTGGCCCCGCCCGGTCCCAGCCGGCGCCGGACCTCGGCCAGATCGCGTCGGATCCGGGCGTACAGGTCCGGGTTTTCGAGGATGTTCAGCGCCCGCCGGGCGATGAACCGATCCCTGGCGGCGTGCTGTAAAAGCTCGGGCACGATCTCCCGCCCGGCGATCAAATTGACCATGGCCGCGTGGTCCACGCCGCGGACCAGCAGCCGGGCGATCAGTTCGTTGATCCGGGAGCCCTTGTAGACCACGACCATCGGCGTCCCGGACAGGGCCAGCTCGACCGTGGCCGTGCCCGAGGCGGTCAGGGCCACGTCCACGGCCGCCATGACCACATGGGTCTGGCCGCGAAACATCCTGACGGGCAGGCCCGTGGCCGCCGCCTGGTCGTCGATCCAGCCCGTGTTCACCGTGGGGGCCACGGGCAGCAGGAACTCGACGTCCGGGTCGCGCTGGTGGAGGATCCGGGCCGCGCCCAAAAACTCGGGCAGGATCCGGCCCACCTCGGACCAGCGGCTGCCCGGCAACAGCCCGACCAGCCGGCCCTTGCTCCGGAGCCCCAACCGCCCCCGGGCCTCTTCCCGGCTGAGTTCAGGTACTTCATCGTATAAGGGATGGCCGACAAAGTCCACTCTCACCCCCCGGGCGGCGAACCAGGCCGGCTCGAAGGGAAACAGGACCGCCAGCCGGTCCACGAACCGCCGAAAATGCTTGACCCGGCCCTGGCGCCAGGCCCAGAGCTGGGGGGCGATGTAATAGAAGACCGGGACCCCGGCCCGGCGACCGGCCTTGGCCAGGCGAAGATTGAAGTCCGGGTAGTCGATCAGGATGAGCAGGTCGGGCTTTTCCTCATGGAGCCGCCGGGTGATGTCCTTGAGGACCCGGCGGAAGAACCTGAGCTTGGGCACGACCGCCGTGAACCCGACCACGGCCAGGTCCTCGGCCGGCACCAGGATCTGGGCGCCGGCGGCGGCCATGGCCTCGCCGCCCAAACCGTAAAATTCGACCTCGGGCCGCCGGGCCTTGACGGCCCTGACCAGGGCCGCCCCCCGGGCGTCGCCCGAGGCCTCGCCGGCCGCAATCATGATTCGTGGGGCGGACAAGGCTCAATCCTCGGCCAGGCCGACCCACTGCCGGACCTCGGTGCGTCGCCTGTCAGGATCGATCCGTTCCATGTGGCGCTGAATCTGATCGGAAATATCGAGGGCCACGGCCATGGCCCGCCGCCCGGCCTGTCCGTCCACGTAGGGCTCGACCCGGTGGCGGACGCAGTCCACAAAGGCCAGCACCTCGGCGTACAGGGGATCGCCTTCCGAGTGGCGGCGGCGTTCCTGTTTGACCCGGGGCACCACCCCGGCCATGTAGGACACGCCCCGGACGACCGTCAGCCGGCGGCGCAATAGATCGAGTCGAAAATAGGCCGTGGGCTGGAAGATGCGCATCATCCGCTCTTCCTTGAGTGAAATCCGGGAGGCGGTGACGTTGGCCACGCAGCCGTTTTTGAAGACCAGTCGGACGCTGGCCATGTCCGGCACGTCGCTGACCGCGGGCACGCCCACGGCGTGAATCAGGTCCAGCCCCACCGGGACCATGCCCAGGATCAGGTCGATGTCGTGGATCATCATGTCCATGACCACGTCCACGTCCAGGGACCTCGCCTTGAACCGGGCCACCCGGGTGCACTCGAAGAAGACCGGATCCTTGAGTTCGCCGAAGAGGTCCTGGACCACCGGGTTGAACCGTTCCAGGTGGCCGACCTGGATGATCCGGCCTTTTTTTTCGGCCAGGGCGATCAGTTCGTCGGCCTGCTCCAGGGCCTTGGTGAAGGGCTTTTCGACCAGGACGTCCACGCCGGCCTCGAGGAAATCCTTGGCCACCTGGAAATGGCCCTCCGTGGGCACGACCACGCTCACGGCGTCCACCTGGTCCAGCAGCTCCCGGTAGTCGACCACCGGGGGCGCGCCCACCTCGTCGGCCACGGCCCCAGCCCGGGCGGGGTCCAGGTCGCAGACGCCCACCAGGTCCACCCCGTCCAGGGCGGCGTACTTCTGGGCGTGAAAGCGCCCCAGATACCCGACGCCGATCACCGCGGCCCTTAACGGCTCCACAAAAACTCCTCACAAAGACGATTTAACGGACCAGGACGACGATCCCGTTCTTGTCGGCCAGGTCGATCATCTCCCGGCGATCGAAGATGAGGGTCCGGTCCCTCTCGATGACCAGGCACTTGGCGTTGACCTCGATCATGGACCGGATGGTCCCCGGCCCCACGGCCGGCAGATCGAACCGGAGGTCCTGATTGGGCTTGCAGCGCTTGATGACCACGGCCCGCTTTCGGGCCAGGCGGCCGCCGCGGGCGATGGTCTCGTCGGTGCCCTCGACGGCCTCGATGGCGACCACCGTCCGGTGGCGGACGACGAGGCACTGGCCCACGTCCAACTCCCCCAGGTCCCCGGCCATGCGCCAGCCGAATTCGATGTCGCTCTGCTGGTGCCTTGACGGTCCCTTTCCGGTCAAGAGCCCGGCCCGGGCGACCAGATCGGGCACGTAGTCGTGAGCGGCGACGATCCTGACCCCCTCTTCCTCGAGCCAGCGGGCGAAGACGCGCAGGGCGTTGTCGTCCTGGAAATCCTTGAGTTTGGTGACCAGGCTGAGCGTCTTGAGGTCGGGCCGCAGCCGGGAGAAGAGACGGGTCTTGCGAATGCCGCCGGCCATGACCGCCTCGGTGACCCGGTGCTGCCGGAAGAACTTGAGCAGCCGCCCCAACTGGCCCAGCTTGATCCAACGCAGGCGATCGACGACCGCCTCGATCTCGGGCAGGGTCTCGCCCTCGTGGGCCACGGCGACGACCTCCCGACCCTGGGCGGCGGCGGCCCGGGCGAACAGGATCGGAAACTGGGAGTGCCCGGCGATGAGACCGATGGGCGCCTTATTTGTAGCCCTGGGCAAAACCCCGTTCTCCGGTGCGCATGAAGTTGACCAGGCTTTCCACCTGGTCGTAGTTCGGCACCTCGGCCTCGACCCGGGCCAAGGATTCCTGGAGGCTCAGGTTCTCCCGGAACAACAGCCGGTAGGCGTCCTTGAGGGCCTTGATGGCCTCGGGCGAAAAACCGTTTCGAGACAGGCCGATGCTGTTGATGCCGTAGAGTTGGACCCGGAAGCCGTAGGCCTTGGTAAAGGGCGCGATGTCGGCGTGGGCGCCGCTCATGCCTCCCAGGTAGACGTAGTCGCCGATGCGAACGAACTGCTGCACCGCGGACAGCCCGCCGATGACGACATGGTGGCCGATGGTGACGTGGCCGGCCAGGGCGACGGAGTTGGCCATGACCACGTGATCCCCGATGAGGCAATCGTGGGCGGCGTGGGAGTAGGCCATCATCAGGCAATGGCTGCCGACGCTGGTCCGGCCGGTGGCCTCGGTGCCGCGGTTGACGGTGACGAACTCCCGGAAGGTGTTGTGGTCGCCGATCTCGACCCAGGACTTCTCGCCCTGGTACTTGAGGTCCTGGGGCTCGCCGCCGATGGCGACAAAGGGGTAGACCACGTTTTGTCGCCCCATTCGGGTGAAGCGACTGATGGACGCGTGGTGCATGATCCGACAGCCTGGACCGATGATCACATCCCGATCAATGAACGCATAGGGGCCGATCTCGACGTCTTCGGCGACTTGGGCGCCGGGGTCGACCACGGCCGTCGGATGAATGGACATCGTTGGTTATTCCTTCGATAAAATGACCGCTCTACTGGGAAGCGTGCTCCAAGGGAGGCAGGATGACCGCGGTCAGTTCGCCGGAGGCGACCAATTGGCCGTCGACCATGGCTTCGCCGGACATCTTGAGGATCTTCTTGCCGACCCGGATCTGTTGGAGATGCATGATCAACTGGTCGCCGGGGACCACCGGCCGCCGAAACTTGACCTTGTCGAACGATCCGACGAAGATCAGGTTGCCCGATTGGAGACCGACGGACTCGTCCATGTGGGCCAGGACCGCTCCGCATTGGGCCACCGCCTCGATGATCATCACACCGGGCATGACCGGGCGGACGGGGAAGTGGCCGGGGAAAAACGGCTCGTTGTAGGTCACGTTCTTCAGGCCGACGATGTAATCGCGGACCTTGTAATCCAGGATGCGGTCGACCAGTAAAAACGGATACCGGTGGGGCATGATCTCCATGATCCGGTTGATGTCCAGGATCGGTTCAACCATCCTTGCCCTCCTCGTCATCCACCAGGACCGACAGGCGACGCGCCAACTCCTCGACCCGGCGTTCCAGGGCGCGGACCTTCTTGTCCGTCTCCGGCAGACGGCTCAGGGCGCCGTAAAGCCGGAAGGTCTCCCGGCGCTTTCGGGCCGGAACGCCGTACATGACCTCCCCGGGATCGACGTCGTTCATGACCGCGGCCCGGGCGGTGAGCGTCGCGCCGTCACCGATATGGAGATGACCGGCGATGCCCACCTGGGCGGCGATGACGGCGTGCCGGCCGATGGTGGTCGAGCCGGCCACGCCGGTCAGGGCGGCGATGACCGTGTCCCGTCCGACGTGTACGCCGTGGGCCAGTTGGACCAGGTTGTCGGCCTTGACCCCGGATTCGATCACCGTCGCCCCCATGGCGGCCCGGTCGACGCAGGTGTTGGCCTGGAGTTCGACATCGTCGCCGATCTCGGCCACACCCAGTTGGAGGATCTTGAACCACTTGTCCCCGTCCGGGGCGAAACCGAACCCGTCGCCGCCGATGACCACCCCGGGCTGGCAGATGACCCGGTCGCCCAGGCGGCAGCGGGACAAGACGACCACGTTGGGATAGAGCCGGCAATCGGCGCCGACGCTCGCCTCCTCGCCGATGAACACGCCTGGATACAGGACCGTTTCCGGCCCGATCCGGGCCCGGGGACCGACGTACACCCCGGGAAAGACGCGGACGCCCTCCCCCACCTCGGCCGACGGATCGACGAACGAACCCTCGTCCACCCCCGGGGCGGGCCGGGGCGGGGCGCAATATTCGGCCACGATCTTGGCCAGGGCCAGATAGGGGTTGTCCGCCTCCAGGCGCGGCAGGTCACCGGTGTCCTTGCCCGGGGCGACGATGATCGCCGAGGCCCCGGTCCGGGGCAGGAACCGGGCGTACCGGGGATTGGTCAGAAAGGTGATCTCCCCCTCTCCGGCCCGGTCAATGGTGTTGACCCCGGTGATGACCAGATCGGCCGGGCCGATCGCCTTGGCGCCGACCCGGCCGGCCAACTCTTCCAGTGTGGCGCGCATGGTGCGGGTGAATCACCGATATTTCTGGTTGAGCGCGGCGATGACCTGACCGGTCAGGTCCACGTTGCCCGTCATGTACAACACCATCCGCCGGGGAATGACCAGGGTGTAGCGTCCCTGTTGTCCGAGGCTGGTGACGATCTGCAGGATCTTCTTGAGCATGTCGTTCTTGGCCTTGGCCACCGCCATGCGATAATCCTCGACGTAACGGCGGCGGAGGTCCTCGAACTCGGCCACCTGCCGCCGGAAGGCCCGCTGCTGGGCCAGGGCCGCCTCGGGCCGGGTGAGCGAACTCTGGGACCGGGCGATCAACTGACGCCGCCGGGCCTCGATGGCCTCGCCGCGACGTTTGACGTCGTATTCGATGCGCCGCTTCTGGTCCTGAAGTTGTTTCTGCAGCTTTCGACCGTAATAGGACTTGTCGAAACACATCTGAACGTTGACTACGCCCATCCGTCCCTGGGCCAGGGCCGCGGGCGCCGCCAGACAGACGGCCGCCAGGCCGCAGAGACTCATCAACCACGCACGCTTCATTTGTTCCTCCAAAAGTAATATGCCGCCGCCCAAGTGGCCGCGGGCGGAACCCACGACCGATCTTTGACGGCGCCTGTTTCGTCCCATTTCATCGCCGGTTTGGATGGGTTCCAAACCTGGTCGCCGCGCGTCAACCGATCCCGGCCCTCGATCTCGTCGCCCGAGGTCCGGACCGGAGACACCGAAGATGTTCCTCCAATCAGAAGGAGGCCCCCACGCTGAAGTTCCAGTTGCTGGAACGCTCGCCGGTCCGCTGGTCCAGGTTGTAACCCCACTCGAGGCGGAACGGCCCCACCGGCGAGTACCAGCGGATGCCGCCCCCGGCGTCGTAGCGCACGTCCCCGAAGTCGTAGCCCTGGGCCTTGGCCCAGACGTTGCCCACGTCCAGGAAGATCACCCCCTGCAGGCCGACTTTCTTTATCAGGGGGAAGCGGTACTCGATATTGATCAGGGCCATGTACTCGCCGCCGATGCGGTCGCCGGTGGCCGGATCCCGGGGCGCGACTTCCCGCCAGGCCCAGGCCCGCAGCGAGTCGATGCCGCCCAGGTAGTATTTTTCGTACAGCGGCAATCGACCGCCGGCGTTCTCGGTCACGTAACCGATTCTCCCCCGGATGACGCCCACGGTGCTGCCGATGAGGGGGAAGTACCAGGCCGAGCCGGCGTTTATCCGGGTGAAGTAATTGGTCCCGCCCAAGGGGCCGCCGGCGTACTCCAGGGTGACGAAATTGTGGGAGCCCCGAGTGGTCAGGAAACGCTTGTCGCGGGAGTCGCGAACCAACGAGAACTTGATCGAGCTGGTGGTGTGGTTGCCGGCCATGTCCTTGACGACCGTCGAGGCAATCGACTGGACGTTCTTGACCGTGGCGTCGTCATACTTGTAGTTGATGCCCATGCGGGTGTATTCGCCCCAGAGCGGAAAGGACACCCGGAGGACCAGGCCCATGGCCTGCAGGTCGAAGTTCGAGTAATACTGCTCGTAGTTGTACAGATCAAAGCCGGCGCTGATCGGTCGGTCGAACAACCACGGCTGGGTGAAGCTCAGCATGAACCGGGCGGCCTTGACCGCCAGGATGCCCCGGAGCGACAACCGCAGGCCCCGGCCGAAGAGGTTGGTCTGGCTGATCTGGCCCATGATCAGGGCCAGGTCGGACGTCGAGTAGCCGGCCCCGAAGGAGAGGGCCCCCGTCCGCTTTTCACGCACGTCCACCCGAACGTTGATCCGGTCCGGCCGGGTACCCTTGGGAGTGGTGATGTTGATGTTGGAGAAGTATTTCAATTTGTGGAGTTTGAGGGTGCCCTGGCGCAGCTTGTTGGCCCGGAACAGCCCCGTTTCCACCAGGCCCAACTCGCGGCGAATGACCTTGTCGATGGTCCGGGTGTTGCCGGTGATGATGATCCGCTCGATGTAGACCAGCCGCTTCTTGGTGATGCGGAAGATGATGTTGACCCGGCGCCGGGTGGTGTCCCGGGTGATGGCCGGGTCGATCTCGACAAAGGCGTAGCCCTTGTTCTGGTAGATCCCGGTCAAGGTCTTGAGGTCACCGCGGAGGACCTGGCGGTTGAAGTACATCCCGGGCCGACTCTTGATTTTCCTCAGGAGGACCGTTCGGGCCTGGATCAAATCGCCGATCACGTCCAGCTTGCCGATGCGGTACTGGGGCCCCTCGTGGATACGGATGATCACGAACAGGTCGTTGCCCTTGCGGGTGACCACCGGCTCGGAGACCTTGGCCTCGATGAACCCGTGGTTGTAGTAGTAGGAGGCGATGGCCTCGGCGTCCTTGGCCAGCTTGGCCCGGTTCAGGATCCCCGAGTCGGTGAACCAGGACAGCCAGCCCTTTTCCGAGGTGCTCATCAGGCCCAGGAGCCGGCCCCGACTGACTTTCTTGTTGCCGATGAACCGGATTTTCCGGATGTAGACCTTCTTGCCTTCCTGGACGTCGAAGATCAGCTTGACCTGATCCCGGGTCACGGGCTCGATCCGGCTCCTGACCACGGCGTTGTAGTAGCCCTTCTGCTTGTAGTAGGCCAGCAGGCGGTTGATGTTCTCGCTGATCAGTCCGGGATTGACCACCGAAAACCGCTTGATGGTGACGACCTTCTTGAGGTCCGAGGTGCTGATGATCCGGTTGCCCTTGAACTCGACCTCCCGGATGGTCGGCTTCTCGACGACGGTGATGATGATCTTCCGGCCGCCGGCCATGGCAACCGCCCGGATGTGGACCTTGGAGAAGTAGCCCATCTTGTGGAGTTTCTTGAGGTCCTCGTTGAGCTGGCGCCGGGAGAAAGGTCCGCCTTCCCGGGAGCCGATGACGTTCTTGACGGCCGCGGCCTCGATGCGCTTGTTGCCCTGGACCTCGATCATGACGATCCGGGCCCGACCGACCACCCGGGCGGCCACGGCCCGGGCCAGTTGGGCCACGAACTTGCGGATGTTCTCCAGCCCGACCCCCTCGACGTACACCGACGAGGATCGGCCCCGGGCTCGGGTGTCCAGGACCTTGACGTCCAGGCTGACCCGGGCGCCGATCTTGGTCACCGAGCCGAACACGGCGAAATCGGCCCCGATCTTGGCCCCGGCCCGACGGACCGCGTCCAGGGACGGCGCCCGCCGGCCCAGGGCCCCGGCGGCCCGGGCGGGGGAGATGACTTTTATGCCCTCGGCCGCCAGCTGCCGAGAGAGCATCCGGGCCAGGTCCCGTTTGAGGTAACCCAGGTTTTCCCGAGAGTGGACCTGGAAGGGAAAGACCACCACCTGGGACGTCCTGGCCGTCTGGGCGGCGGCGCCGCCGACCAGGGTCATCACCAGGCTGACTGCGATTGCGGTTCGTCTAATCATGAACCTTCCTTGTCGTACGGGGCAATAACGCCGTCCACCATTGACAACTGCCGGCCCATCATCGAGGCCAGTTCCGGATTGTGGGTGACCACGACCGTGGTCAGAGAAGTGTCCTTGTTCAAGCGATCGAGCAGTTGATGCACCTTGCGGGCGGTCCGCTCGTCCAGATTGCCCGTCGGTTCGTCGGCCAACAGGATATCCGGCTTCATATACAGGGCCCGGGCCACGGCCACCCGCTGTTGCTCGCCGCCGGACAGTTCGCCGATCCGGTGCCGCTCCCGGGGGGCCAGATCGACCGAGTCCAACAACTCGGCCGCCCGCTTCCGGGCCGGGCCGAATGAGTGCCGGCCGATAAGTCCGGGCATCATCACGTTTTCCAGGGCGTTGAACTCCGGCAGCAGGTGGTGGAATTGAAACACGAAACCGACGTGGGCGTTTCGCCACCGGGACAACTCGGTGTCACCGAGCGCGGACAGGTCCCGTCCTTGAAACTCCACTCCCCCTCCCGTGGGCCGGTCCAGGCCGCCCAGCAGATGCAGCAGCGTCGACTTGCCCACGCCCGACTGCCCCAGGATGGCCACCGATTCGCCGGCCATGAGTTCCAGGTCGAGGCCCTTCAGAACATCGACCGAGGCGCCCTTCTTTCGGAGGTAGGTCTTGCAGAGGCCCCGGGCCAGCATCAGCGGTCGGCGACCGGCCACGTATTCCCGACTATTCATACCTAACCGCCTCGGCGGGGTCAAGTCTGGAGGCCTTCCAGGCCGGATAAATCGTCGCCACCAGGGACAGGGCGATGGACAGGGCGGCGATGATCGTCACCGCCACCGGGCTGACCAGGATCGGGACCTTGTTCATGCCGTAGATCTCGGGCAGACGGATGAACTCGTAATTTTTGAGCAACCAACACGAGAACAGGCCCCCGGCCAGGCCCAGGCCGGTGCCCAGCAGGCCGATGGTCAGGCCCTGGTAGACGAAGATCTTGATGACGTGGGCCCGGGTGGCGCCCATGGAGCGCATGATGGCGATGTCCTTGGTCTTTTCCATAACCACCATGATCAGGGTCGAGATGATGTTGATCGAGCCCACCAGCACCCCGACGGCCATCAGGACGAACATCAGCAGCCGCTCCAGCTTCAGGGCGGCGAACAGCCCCGGGGCCAGACTCTGCCAGTCCCAGGCCTGGTAATAGGTCCCCGGAACCTTGGTCCGGGCGGTGCGGAGTCGGGTCTCGATCCGCCGGGCCACGGCCTCGGCGTTGTCCGGGCTGGTGACCCGGATCATCAGGCCCGACACGTTGCGGATATCCCGCCCCCGGGCGTCCCGGGCCTGGCCCAGGTCCAAAAATTTCTGGGCGTCGGCCAGCGACATGAATACGCCCGACTTGTTGAATATGAAATCGCCCGAGGCGAACACCCCGGCGATCCGAAAGCGCCCGGTCTTGGGGAACGGGTCGCCCATGGGCGTCTGGTCGGCGAACGGCGCCACCAGGGTGACCATGCGACCCATATAATAACAGGTCTGCACGTTCACGTCGCAATCCCGGCGGAAATAGTTCCGGGCCACGGCCCAGTTGAGCTTGAACCTGACCGAGACCACCTGCATGGGCACGCAGGAAGAGGCCCCGAACAGCCGTTCGGCCCGCTCGGCCCCGATCTTCTTGGCCAAATCGCCGAGCTTGATCCGACAGGCCCGCCCGAACCATTTGGCCGCTTTGTCCGGCCCCGCCCGCCGGGCGGCCGCGGCCCGGGAGACGTACCGTTCCGCGCCGAGGGTGGCCAGGGATCGTTTTCGGCCGAAGCGGCCGACGACCTCGGACCACCTGATGCAGCACCGTTCGCCCAACAGCCACTTGGCCAAATCGAGGCCGATCAGGACCTGGGGCAGGCCGTCGGCCGAGCGTTTGGTCAGATCGGACAGCTTGCCGGCCTGGAGGTGATCGGCGATCCTGGATACCCGGGGGTGGGTCCCGGGATCGATGCCCCACAGCTGGACCGGCTGCCACCGGCCGCTCTGGTTGGCGATAACCATCCGAAAGATGTAGGGCGACACGCCATCGGCCGCCACGCCACGGACCTTCCGGACCTGGGCCGTGACCGCCGGCCAATCGTGCATCTCCAGGCCGACTTCCCGCAGACGGACGTGGGAATTGAAGGCCATCCAGCCCTGGATGATGCGCTCCCCGAAGCCGGTCATCACCGAGTGGGTCACGATCAGCAGGAACACGGCCGCGGCCACCCCCAGGACGCTCAGGCCGGTGGTCACCCAGATGAAGACCTGCTTGCGCTTGGCCCGCAGGTAGCGTGCGCTGACGAACCACTCGAAGCCCATCACTGCTCCGGTCTCAGGTGGGGAAACAGGATGACGTCCCGGATCGAGGGCTGGTCGGTCAGGAGCATGACCAGCCGGTCGATGCCGATGCCCTCCCCGGCCGTGGGCGGCAGGCCGTACTCCAGGGCGCGCAGGTAGTCCTCGTCCAGGAGGTGGGCCTCCTCGTCCCCGGCGGCCCGCTCGGCCATCTGGCCCTCGAACCGGGTGCGCTGATCCGCCGGATCGTTCAGTTCGGAAAAGGCGTTGGCCACCTCTCGTCCGGCGATGAACAGTTCGAACCGGTCCACCAGGTCGGGTTGCCGGTCATTGCGCCTGGAGAGCGGGGAGACCTCGACCGGGTAGCCGTAGACGAACGTCGGATTCCACAGCTTGGGCTCGACCAGATGGTCGAACAGCTTGGTCAGGATTTTGCCCGGGGTGTCGTGTTTTTCCCCCAGGGTGTCGTGCCGGGCCAACAGGCCCTCGAGCCGGTCGGGATCGTCCAGATCTTCCCGGTCCAGGCCGCCCAACTCGACCAGTGAGTCGTGAAACCGAATCCGGGGCCAGGGGGGGGTCAGGTCCACCGGCTTCCCCTGGTATTGGATCTCGAGGCCGTGGCCCGTGACCTGGGCGACGTGAGTGACCAGGTCCTCGGTCAGGGCCATCAAGTCCTCGTAGGTGGCGAAGGCCTGATAAAACTCGAGCATGGTAAATTCGGGGTTGTGCTTGATTGACAGGCCCTCGTTGCGGAAGTTGCGGCCCAGCTCGAAGACCCGCTCGAAGCCGCCGACGACCAGGCGTTTGAGGTACAATTAAGGAGCCACCCGGAGATAGAGGTCCAGGCCCAGGGCGTTGTGGTGGGTGGTGAACGGCTTGGCCGTGGCCCCGCCGGGCAGGGCCTGCATCATCGGTGTTTCCACCTCCAGGAAATCCCGCTCCCGCAGGAAGGCGCGCACCGCGTCGATGATCTTCGAGCGGGTGACGAACACCTGCTTCACCTCCGGGTTGACCATCAAATCCACGTAGCGCTGGCGATAGCGGATCTCGACGTCGGTCAGGCCGTGCCATTTCTCGGGCAGGGGCCGCAGGCTCTTGGTCAGGAGCCGCAGGCTCTCCGCCTGGAGAGTCAACTCGCCGGTCTTGGTGTGAAACAGGGGTCCGGTCAGGCCGACGATGTCGCCCACGTCCAGTTTCTTGAACAGGCCGTATGTCTCGTCGCCCAAGATATCCCGGCGGAGATGGACCTGAAGTTGGCCGTCCCGGTCGGCCAGTCTGGCGAACGCCGCCTTGCCGAAGTTGCGGATCGCCATCAGCCGGCCGGCCAGGGCGAAGGTCTCGTGGTGCCCTTCCAGTTGAAGGCTGGTCCAGTCCCCGAAATCCCGCCTGATTCGCCCGGTGGTGTGGGTCGGGATGAAATCATTGGGAAAAAGGGGCACGTCTCGGGCGGACAACTCCTCGGCCTTGGATTTTCGCTGGGCGATCAGATCGCTCTCGGGCTTCATGTTATTTTCTCGTCGTGGCGGCCCCTTAGCCACCCGGGGTTTCAAGTTAAGGCCTTAAAATAGTTCATTTCGAGCGTTGATGTCAACCATAATCCCCGGGGTCCCCAAGGGCCGTTTTGCTCCGGGGCATTGACATTTTCCGAAGCGCTAAATATAGTTAAGCGTTCAGGAGTCTGACCCACGTTCCGGGTCGGACCGGAGGCCGAACCGGGGCGGACCACGGCCCGGGCCATGAAACGCGAACGACCACGGGCGATCGCCTTTTCGCCATCGCCCCTCTCATTCAGGAGATGCGACCATGCAGTGTGCCACCGTCAAGGAAGGCGTCGAGTGCGCGTTGATGACCGACAAGGGCTGCGGTTTCGCCGCCGGCGCCTGCCTGCCCATTATCGAGCAGTGCCAGGGGTGCGACCGGGCCCAGGAGTTCTCGTCCGGCAAGTTCTGCCTGACCTTCCCCGATCCGCCGCTCAAGTGGAAGCGGGGCCTGTGCAACCTGGCCACCCACGTCCAGCCCGAATTGAAGGCCCAGGCGGCCAAGATCAACCCCCTCAAGGCCTCCAAACGGGCCGCCCGCGGCAAGCGCTAGTCTCGAAAAAATCCGGCCGATCACACCTTGACCCCACCCTCTGGGCGCGATAAGGTCACCCCACCAAACATCGGGGGGATGACATGGCCGTCTACACCAACGCCGCCGTCTTGACCATGGACCCGAACCGGCCCTTGGCCGGCGTCCTGGTCACCCAAGGGTCAACGATCGCCCACGTCGGGCAAAAAATCCCGGAGCGGTTTGCCTCCGAGCCGGTCGTCGACCTCGGCGGCCGGGCCGTGGCGCCGCCCCTGGTGGACTCCCACCTCCACTTCACCTCGTACGCCCTGTTCATCTCCCGGTTGTTCGTGTACGACGCCGAGGACATCGAGTCGCTGCTGGGGATGATCCGCGACCACGCCGCTGGGACCAAGGGGGTGATCCTCGGCTTCGGGGCCTCGCCCTGGGCCCTGCGCGAACGGCGACTGCCCACCCTGGCCGAGCTGGACCGGGTCACCGGCGACCGCCCCTTGTTCCTGGTCAAGTACGACGGCCACAGCGCGTTGGTCAACTCGGCCATGCTCAAAAGTCTGCCCGGCGAGGTGGCCGTGGAACGGGGATTTCACCCGGACACCGGGCTTCTCGAGGCCGAGGCCTTTTACCTGGCCGCCAAGACGGTCACCGAAAAAGTGTCCTCCCTGGACATTGTCAAGAACGTCGGCCGGGTGGCGCATGACTTGGCCCGCAAAGGCTTCGGCCTGATCCACGCCGTCGAGGGCGTCGGTTTCAAAAAGGACCTGGACGTCACCGGCCTGATGAAGCTGGCCCGGGGCCTGCCCTTTCAGACGCGGGTCTTTTTTCAGACCCTGGACGTGGATCGGGTCAAAAAGTTGAAACTGCCCCGCATCGGCGGTTGTTTCGCCTGCGCCCTGGACGGGGCCCCCGGCACCCACGACATCGCCCTGCACGAGCCCTACGCCGACGATCCCGCTGATCGGGGGCGGCTGTTCTACGAC
>JAHJDS010000455.1 GCA_018812395.1 Pseudomonadota bacterium | reverse complement strand
CGCGGGGAACTGGTGGCCACCGAACTGGTCCGGGACCGCCGGGTGGTGCTTCTGAGCGAGCGTCGGGTGGCCGGGCTGCACCTGGACCGCTATTGGCAGGCCCTGGGCCGCCCCAACGAGATGATTGTCGCCCCGGGCGAGCGCTCCAAGAGCCTGACCTCGGCCCGGCGAATTTATGAGGCCCTGCTCACAGCCGGCGTCGAACGCCGGGACCTTCTGGTGGCCGTGGGCGGCGGGATGATCACCGACCTGGGGGCCTTTGTGGCCGCCACCTACAAGCGGGGCCTTGACTTCATCTTGGCCTCGACGTCGCTGGTGGGGTGCGTCGACGCCGCCATCGGCGGCAAGGCCGGAGTGAACCTCGGCCGATCCAAGAACATGGTCGGCTGTTTTACCGCCCCCCGGGCGGTGATCCTGGACGTGACGGCCCTGTCCACGCTGCCGCGACGGCAGATCGCCGAGGGCCTGGTCGAGGCCTACAAGACCGGCCTGGTGGCCGACCCGGGCCTGGCCGAACTGGTCGAGACGCGGATCAAGGAACTCCTGGCCGGCGATCTCGAGGCCCTGGCCCGGGTGGCGGTCATGTCGGCCAAGGCCAAGGCCGACGTGGTCGGGATCGACTTCAAGGAAGGCGGCCTCCGAAGCATCCTCAACCTGGGCCACACCTACGGCCACGCCGTCGAGGGTCATCACCGATTCCGGGTCAGTCACGGCCGGGCCGTGGCCCAGGGCATCCTGGTCGCCGCCGAGCTGTCCCTGGGCCGGGGACTGATCGACCCGGAACAGGCCCGGAGGATCGGTCAGACCCTGGCCCCGCTGCTCCCGGGCGGCCTGACGCCCCCGACCCCGGATGAGGCCTGGGCGCTGATGCGCAACGACAAGAAGAATCGCGGTGGGCGAATCAGGTTCGTGCTGCTGGAAGGACCGGGCCGGGCCCGGCTGGCGGACGACGTCACCCGGGACGAGTTGGCGACCGCCGTCGCCCGGCTGGAGGTGGAGCGAAATGGCTCTTAAAGGAATGGCCCGGCCAAAGAGAGGCCGAGTGGCGACCAGAGTGATGATCGGGTCCGCCCCCAGCGACCCGGTGGAAACGGGGCGATTTCCCTTCTGGGGCGGCTATCGCCCCTATTTCTATGGAGTCTACCCGTCGGCCGAGGAGGTCTAACGCCCAGGCAAGGCAAATTTCCTCAAGGCCGCGGGCAGACCAGGACGAACTGCCCGCGGCCTTTGTTTTTCGGCCGCGGACGAACGGTTTTCGCAGAAGGAGTCGAGATCATGGAACCAACAGTGATTCAGATGGCCCAGGCCGGAGCCGGGACGGCCCGCGCGTCGCGCGGTCGGCCGGGCCGAACCACGGGCCGTCTGGCCGGCCGGGAGGACCACCCCGAGGACACGTGCATTCAGGTGGGCCGAGCCCGCTTCGGGGGACGGCAGTTCGTGGTCATTGCCGGACCCTGCTCGGTGGAGAGCGAGGAGCAACTCCTGTCCACGGCCCGCGAGGTCAGGGGGGCCGGGGCGGCCGTCCTTCGCGGCGGCGCGTTCAAGCCCCGCAGCTCGCCCTACAGTTTTCAGGGCCTGGGCCCGGAGGGGCTCAAGCTGCTGGACCTGGCTCGGCGGCTGACCGGCCTGCCGGTGGTCACCGAACTCATGGACGGCGACGACCTGCCCCTGGTCGAGCGGATGGCGGACATCATCCAGATCGGGGCCCGCAACGTGCAGAATTTTTCGCTGCTCAAGAAGCTGGGCCGGGTTGACCGGCCGGTGCTGCTCAAGCGCGGCTTCATGACCACCATCGAGGAACTGCTCGATTCGGCCGAATACATCCTGGCGGCAGGCAACCCCCGGGTGATCCTGTGCGAGCGGGGCATCCGCACCTTCGAGACGGCCACCCGGAACACCCTGGATTTGAGCGCCGTGCCGGTCCTCAAGGAGCGGACCCACCTGCCGGTGATCGTCGACCCGAGCCACGCCGTGGGTCACCGCCGTTTCGTGCCCCCCATGGCCCAGGCGGCCATGGCCGCCGGGGCCGACGGGCTGATGGTCGAGGTCCACGTCTCGCCCGAGACGGCCCTGTGCGACGGGGACCAGTCGCTTAGGCCCGAGGAGTTCGCCCGGCTGATGGACAATTTGACGGCCATGGCCGCCTCGTTCAATCGGATCATCGGGCCGGAGGCCCAAGGGCCGGCCGTGGGGCGCGTCGGCGGCGGAGGCGGACCATGGGCGTAGGACGGGCCGAACCAAGAGGGGCCGAAGGGGCCGAGATCGCGGCCCAGCGGGCGGCCATCGACCGCATTGACCGCCGGATCGTGGACCTGCTCAACCAACGGGCCCGATGCGCCCAAAGGATCGGCGGGGCCAAGGCGGCCCAGGGACTGCCGGTGCCGGCGCCGGAGCGGGAAGGTCAGGTCCTGGCGGCCATGGCGACCCGCAACCGGGGTCCGCTGTCCCCTGGGGCGCTGGAGGGCGTCTTCACTGAAATCATCGCCGCCTGCCGGGCGGTGCAGTCCCCGAGGCGGGTCGCTTTTTTAGGGCCGGAAAACACCTTCAGTCACCAGGCCGCGGTCCAGTTCTTCGGACCGGTCGGCGACTTCGCGCCCCTGGGGCGGATCGAGGACGTCTTCGACCAGGTGGCCCGGGGCGAGTGCCAGGCCGGGGTGGTTCCGGTCGAGAACTCGATCCAGGGCGGCGTGAACCTGACCCTGGACCTGTTTTTGGACCACGAGGTCAAAATCTGCGGCGAGATTTTTTCGCCCATCTCTCACGTCCTGATGGCCGGAGACCGGGCGCGGGACGCCATCGAGGCCGTCTACTCCCATCCCCAGGCCCTGGCCCAGTGCCGGAAATGGCTGGCGGGCAATCTGCCCCGGGCCCGGCTCGTGGAAACGACCAGCACCACCGCCGCCGTCCAGGAGGCCGCCCGCCAACCGGGAAGGGCGGCCATCGGCAGCCTCTCGGCCGCTCGGGGCTGCGGCCTGGAGGTCCTGGCCCGCGACATCCAGGACAACGCGCCCAACCTGACCCGATTTTGGGTGATCGGCCGCCGGGACGGCCCGCCCACCGGCGCGGACAAGACCTCGGTCATCTTCAGCCTCCCGCACCGGCCGGGGGCGCTGCACCGGGCCCTGGGGGCCCTGGCCGAGCGGGGGGTCAATCTGACCCGGATCGAGTCGCGACCCATCAGGGAGAGGCCGTGGGAATACGCCTTTTTCGTAGACTTCGAGGGACACGCCCGGGAGGAGAAGATCGAGGCCGTGCTCCAGAAATTGGGACGCCGGGCCGTCTTCCTCCAGGTGCTGGGCTCATATCCCATGGCCGGGCGGCCGGAGCCGGAAGGGGCGGACAGCGCCGAGACCACCGGGGCCTCCCATGGATGACGCCGGCTTTATCAGGCCGGAGGCGGCCGTCATCGGCGGCCGCGGCCGCATGGGGCGCTGGCTGAGCGGTTTTCTGGAAGACCGCGGCTTCGATGTCGTGACGGTCGAGAGGGGCGATCCTCCGGCGGCCTTTTGCCGGGCCGCCCGGCGCCACGTCGTGATCCTGGCCGTGCCCCTGACCGAGATCGACGCGGTCATGGGCCGGATCGGCCCCCACACCCGGCCCGAGGGCGTGGTCCTGGACGTCTGTTCCCTCAAGGCCGGTCCTCTGGCGGCCATGACGGCCCACGCCCGGGGCGAGGTGGTGGGACTGCATCCGCTGTTCGGACCGGCGACGCCGTCGTTAAACGGCCAAACGGTGGTGTTTTGCCCCGGTCGGGGCCGGGTCTGGCCCGAGCGGGTGCGGACCTGGCTGGCGCGGCAGGGCGCCCGCGTGGTCGAGATGGAACCCCCACGCCACGATCAATTGATGGCCGTGGTCCAGACGCTGAGGCATCTGATGCTGGGCGCCCTGGGCGGCTCCTTGCGAGAGTTGGGCTTTGACCTCAAGCGGGACCTGCCCCTGGCCGGGGAGTGGTTCCCGGCCCTGATCGACATGCTGGCCGGGCAGTGCGGCCAACCCCCGGCCCTCTTCGCCGACATCGCCGCCTCGAATCCGGCGTCCCTGGAGACGCTGCAGACCTTCAGGCGCCGGCTGGACTCATTGATCGCCCCCCTGGCCGCCGGGGACCGGGAGGGCCTGGCGACCGAACTGGGCCGGGCCTGGGACTACATGGCGCCCTGGTCAGGTGAGGGGTCCGGTCCGCGGTCGGGCCAATATCATATTCATCGACGGCCCCCGCCCGGGCGATCCGTCCCTGGTCGATGACCAGCCCGTGGGTCACCCAGGACGGCGGTTCCTGGTGGGTGGCGTAGATGACGGTCGTCCCGCCGCGGGCCAGGGCGGCGATCAGCGCCTGGACCTCGCGCCTCGACCCGACGTCCAGGCCGCCCAGGGGCTCATCCAGCAGCAGGATGCGGGGCCCGGCGACCATGGCCCGGGCGATGAGAGTCAACCGGAGCTGGCCGTAGGACAGGCAACGGACGTCCCGGTCGGCCATGTCTTTCAACCCGCAGGCCTCGAGGCGGGCGTCGGCCGTGGCCCGCTGCCCGGCCGTGGCCTGGCCCCGGAGGCCGATGCTGCCCGTGAAACCGGACAGGACCGTTTCCCGCACCGTCTGGCCGAAGGTGTGGGCCGCCTGGAACTCGGCCGAGACGTACCCGATTCGCCGCTTGATCTCGGCCACGTTGCGGGGGCCGCTTGGCCCGAACCGGCCGATCCGGCCGCCCGTGACCGGCTGATAGTCACCCCCCAAGAGTTTGAGCAGGGTGGTCTTGCCCGCGCCGTTGGGGCCGAGCACCGCCCAGTGCTGGCCCGGGGCCACGGTCCAGTCCAGGCCGCGCAGGATTGGTCTGCCTTCCGGGGCGACGGTCACGTTCTCGAGGCGGATGATCCAGTCCCCGTCCCGACCGGCCCCACCTTGCCCGGCGGCGACGGCACCCGCCCGGCGTCCCATACGGAACCGGGGCGTGGGCCCGGATTCGGGGGCCGTCAGCGGGCCTTGATCGACGATGCGACCCGCCCGCAGGGTCAGGGCGTGGGTCATGGCCGGGATCAACTCGTCGGTCCGGTGGGTGGCGAACAGGATCTGGGTGCCGTTTTCGGCCCGGGCCTGGATGACGTCGAGCATCGTCTGCCGCGAGGCCGCGTCCAGCCCGTCGAGGCACTCGTCGAGGACCAGCAGGACCGGGTCGTTGACCAGGGCCCGGGCCAGGAGGACCTTCTTGGCCTGGCCCAGGGACATCTCGAGCATACTTCGGTCGGCCAGGTCGCCCAGGCCCAGGCGGGCCATGATCTCCCGGGCCCGCCGCCTCTGGTCGGCCCCTGGCTCCTGGTACAACAGCGGCGTGTCGGAAAATCCGGTGCAGACCGCGTCGAGGCCGGTCGGGTTCCAGCCGAATCGTCGGTACTGGACTAAAAATTCGGGCGACACCAGCCCGGTCCGCCTCTTGAAGCCGACCGGACTGGCGCTCATTCGTCCTTTCTCAAAATAGGTCCGCGTCCCCGGGCCGGTGGTCGGCCACAGGTCGCCGCGGACCAGGCGCAGGAGGGTGGTCTTGCCCGAGCCGTTGTCGCCCCGGACGGCCCAGTTCTCCCCCGGCCCCAGGCGCCAGGTCAGGTCGGACACCAGGACCTGGTGACCGAGTTCCAGGCCGGCCCCGGTGAATTCGACCAGCGGCGGGCCGTTTTCCGGCG
>JAHJDS010000454.1 GCA_018812395.1 Pseudomonadota bacterium | reverse complement strand
GGATGGACGCCGTTTTGGGCCAACCCATCGATGTAGGTCGTCGCCTCCTCGACGGTGGTGACGTGTTTCTCGGTGCCGGTCAGGCCGATCTCGCCCACCTCGACCTCGAGCCCGATCCCGGCGGCCAGGATGGGCCCTGCTAGGTCGGTGGTGATCCGGATGTTGTCCGGGATCTGGTTGAACGAGGCGTCGATGGCGAAGCTGGTGTAGCCGGCCGCGAGCTGGGCCTGGATCAACTCCCGGCCGGACTCGATGGCCTCGGTCGAGGTGTTCTTGATGGTGATGTGGTCGGCGTGGATGAAGAACGGCCGGGTCAAGCCGACGTCGGCGGCGTAGTCGGTCACGGTCTGGAAGTAGGTCTCGGGCGTGAAACCGGTATAGCCGCCGGTCAGGTCCGATTCGGACTTGGCCAGCTCGAAGCCCACCACCGCGTCCAGCTCCTCGGCGGCCCGCATGATGCCCGGAATGACGTGTTTTATCCGGGTGTTGCAGGCCATGATGATGACCTCGACACCCCCCAGGACCCGGAGGATGTCCTTGGAGTTGAGCAGGCACACCCGGCTGTCGTCGCCCAGGCGCTCCCGTACCCGGGCCGGCCGCATGTCCAGTACTTTTTGGGTCAGCGGTTCGGCCATGATGCCCTCCCCATCGTTTAGAGGTAATCCCGAACCAGCACCTCGGCGATCTGGACGGTGTTGGTGGCGGCCCCTTTGCGGATGTTGTCGGAGACGATCCACATCGCCAGACCGTGGGGCACAGTGTAGTCCCGTCGGATGCGGCCCACCCAGGTGACGTCGTTGTGGGCCGCGTCCAGGGCCAGGGGGTACCGGTTTTGTCCCGGGTCGTCGACGACCTTGATCCCGGGGGCGCTCCCTAAGAGTTCCCGGGCCTTCTCGGGGCTGAGGTCCCGCTCGAACTCGATGTTGACCGCCTCGGAGTGGGAGTAGTAGACCGGAACGCGCACCGCCGTGGCCGTGACCTGGATCGAGTCGTCGCCCATGATCTTGCGCGTCTCATGGTGCATCTTCATCTCTTCCTTGGTGTAGTCGTTTTCCAGGAAGACGTCGATGTGCGGCAGGCAGTTGGCCGCGATCTGATGGGGATAGACCTTTGGCGCGGGCCTGCGGCCGGCGACCAGGTCCTCGTTCTGGGCGCGCAGTTCGTCGATGGCCTTTTGTCCCGAACCCGACACGGCCTGGTAGGTCGAGACCACGACCCGCCTTATCTTGGCCTCGTCGTGCAGGGGCTTTAACGCGACGACCATCTGGATGGTCGAGCAGTTGGGGTTGGCGATGATGCCCTTGTTCCGGTACCCGGCGATGTCGGCCGGGTTGACCTCGGGCACGACCAGCGGCACGTCGGGGTCCATCCGCCAGGCGCTCGAGTTGTCGACCACCACGCACCCCGAGGCCCAGGCGGCCGGGGCGAACTCCAGCGACCGGGCCGCCCCGGCCGAGAACACGGCCACGTCCACGCCCTGGAAGCTTTCTCGAGTGAGTTCCTCGACAATGATCTTCCGGTCGCCGAAATCCAACTGCTTCCCGGCCGAGCGGCTCGAGGCCAACAGCTTGACCTCGTTCACCGGAAAATCACGTTCGACCAGGCACTCGATCATCTGCCGGCCCACGGCGCCGGTGGCGCCGGCCACGGCCAGGTTGACTCTGTCCGCCATGGAACCCACCTCTTGACGTCTATTATTACGGCAAGTTAGACAATTACCCCAACCACCGCTTTTATGCAAGCCCTTTTGGCCGCCTCACCCCGGTCCGGGATCGAGCCGGTCGGGCAGTTGATCGGCCAGGAGCATCCCTCGGGGCGTGGGTTTGAGACGACCGCCCTCCAGCCGGAGCAGGCCGTCCTCCATGAGGCGGGCCACCGCCGGGTGGGCGTCGGCCAGCAGATCACGGCCGAAATCCCGGCGCCAGGCCAGGAGGTCGATCCCGTCGGACGTGCGCAGGCCCAGCATCAGGGTTTCCAGGCGCGCCTGGGCCGGGGTCAGGGTCTCTGCTTCACCCACCGGCCGGTCTCCGGCCCTCAAGGC
Source organism: Pseudomonadota bacterium (assembly GCA_018812395.1). Taxonomy (GTDB): domain Bacteria; phylum Desulfobacterota; class Desulfarculia; order Desulfarculales; family JAHJDS01; genus JAHJDS01. The sequence goes on along the minus strand of JAHJDS010000454.1, from coordinate 6,323 downwards.
GGCCAGGTACTTTTTGAGGGACGAGAAATTCCACCACCGCCGGCCGGCAACGTAACTGTGGGCGGCCGGCCCCAACCCCAGGTAGGGCGCCCGGCGCCAGTACTTCTGGTTGTGGCTCGACCTGAATCCCCGGACCGCGAAACTCGAGATCTCGTAGTGCTCGAACCCGGCCGCCGCCAGGTGGTCGTGGGTCAGCCGGAACAGATCGGCCGCGTCCCCGTCCGCGGGCAGTCGAACCCGGCCTTGGCGGTGTCGCCGCTGAAGCACCGTCCGGGGCTCGATCGTCAACTGATAGGCCGAGATGTGGGTCGGGGCCAAGGCGACGGCGGCGTCCATGACCCGCCGCCAGTGGTCGGCCGACCGCCCCGGCAGGCCGTAGATCAGGTCCAGGCCGACGTCGGCCAGCCCCTGCTCCCGGGCCGCCTCCACGGCCTGGACGACCTGCTCCGGCGTGTGTCGCCGGCCCAGCCAGTCCAGGTCGCCGGGGTCCAGGGACTGGGCGCCGAGGCTGAGGCGGTTGACGCCCAGGTGCCCCATGACGGCCAGTTTTGGGGGCGACAGGTGCTCGGGATTGGCCTCGACGGTCATCTCGGCGCCCTCACTAAACGCGAAGCGGCGGCGCAGCGTGTCCACCAGCCAGGCCAACTCGTCGGCGTTCAGCATCGACGGGCAGCCGCCGCCCAGGTACAGGGTGTCGAACTCGTCCGGCCACCCCTCCCGGTAGAGTTCGGCCTCGAGGCTCAGGGCGTCCAGGTAGTCGGGGATCAGCGCCGGCTTGGGCACGGAGAAGAAGGCGCAGTACGGACACTTGCGCTCGCAGAACGGGACGTGGACGTAGAGCCCGGGTTTTTCGTCCGGGGGAGGCGAGTGATGATCGGTCGAGACGGAATTCACTCTGTCTGATCGGCCTTGAGCACGGCCAAAAAGGCCCTTTGGGGAATGAAGACGTTGCCGACCTGCTTCATTCGCTTTTTGCCGGCCTTTTGTTTCTCCAACAGCTTCCGCTTGCGGGACACGTCGCCGCCGTAGCACTTGGCGGTCACGTCCTTGCGGAAGGGCGACACGTTGGACCGGGCGATGATGGTCGAGCCGATGGCCCCCTGGATGGCGATCTTGAACATCTGGCGGGGGATCTCGTCCTTGAGCCGATCCACGGCCTGGACGGCCCGGGGCCGGGCCTTGTCCCGGTGGACCAACTGGGCCAGGGCGTCGACCTTCTCGCCGTTGACCAGGATGTCCAGCTTGACCAGGTCCGTGTCCCGGTACTCCAGCAGGTCGTAGTCGAACGAGCCGTACCCCTGGGTGACCGTCTTGAGCCGGTCGTAGAAATCATAGAGGATCTCGGCCAGGGGCATCTCGACGGTGTACTCCAGCCGGCCCGGCGAGGTGTAGTTGTGACGGGGATTGACCCCCCGCCGCTCCAGGCAGAGGGTCATCACCTGGCCCAGATACTTCTCGGGCATGAAGATGGTCGCCTTGATGAACGGCTCCTCGGCCGACTCGATGGCCGCCGGGTCGGGGTAGTAGGCCGGGTTGTCGATCTCGACCTCGGCGCCGTCGGTCAGGCGGATCCGGTAGCGGACCGTGGGCACGGTCAGCAGGAGCGACAGGTCGAACTCGCGCCGCAGCCGCTCCTGGACGACCTCCAGGTGCAGCAGCCCCAGGAAACCGCACCGGAAACCGAAGCCCAACGCGGCCGAGGTGTCCTTCTGATAGGTCAGGGCGGCGTCGTTGAGCTTTAGCTTGTCCAGGGCGTCGGCCAGGTCCGGGTACTCGTCGGTGCTCATCGGGTAGATCGAGGAGAAGACCACGGGCTTGATCTCGCGGAAGCCGAGCAGGGACTCCGGCGCCGGACGGTCGTCGTCGGTGAGGGTGTCGCCCACGGTCACGTCCGAGACGCTCTTGATGCCGGCGATGACGTAGCCCACCTGGCCGGCCAGGAGTTCCTTTTGGGGCCGGCGCTTGAGACCCAGGACCCCCACCTCCTCGACCTTGTGCACCGCCCCGGCGTTCATCAGCCGGATGTTCATCCCCGGCCTGAGCCGGCCGTCCTTGAGCCGGACGAAGACGATGGTCCCCCGGTAGGCGTCGTAGGCGGCGTCAAAGATGAGGGCCCTGACTTCGGCCTCCGGGTCGCCCTCGGGCGGCGGGACCCGCTCGACCACCGCCGCCAGGACCTCGTCCACGCCGGTGCCGTCCTTGGCCGAGCACAACACCGCCTCGTCGGCGTCGAGACCCAGATCCTCGATGATCTGGACCTTGGTCGCCTCGACGTCGGCCGAGGGCAGATCGATCTTGTTGATGACCGGAATGATCGTCAGGTCGTGCTCCAGGGCCAGGAAGAGGTTGGCCAGGGTCTGGGCCTGGACCCCCTGGGAGGCGTCCACCAGCAACAACACGCCCTCGACCGCGGCCAGGGCTCGGGAGACCTCGTAGGAGAAGTCGACGTGCCCCGGGGTGTCGATCAGGTTCAGGAAGTAGGTTCGGCCGTCGGCGGCCCGCCAGGGCAAGGTGATGGCGTTGCTCTTGATGGTGATGCCCCGCTCCCGCTCGATGTCCATGGTGTCCAGGATCTGGTCCCTGAACTCGCGATCGGTGACCAGGCCGCACTTCTGGATCATCCGGTCGGCCAGGGTCGACTTGCCGTGATCGATGTGGGCGATGATCGAAAAATTTCTGGTCCGCTGCTGGCTCATACTCTTTCTTCAGGGGCCTCGAGGCCGTCCTCGTTCCGTCCCGGGCCGGGAATGGGTCTTGCCCGGCCGGACCGGCCTTTTTAGGCAAAGATATCACAGGCCGGAAAAAAGGGCCAAGCCCCTTCGGAGGCGGCCGGTCGAAACCAAGATCAGGGCTGGGCCCGCCCCGGCAAGACCGCGTTGGGCGGCCGGGCGTAAATGGGCCGCAGGGCCTCGGGCGGCCCGCTCTTTCCGGCCAGGTGGTCGGCCCGGCCCCAGAGGGCCACCGCCTCGGGCCGCGGGTGGTCCAGGTCCGGCGGGGCGTGACGGATCCGGTCGTCCCCGATGGGCCACTGCCCGGCGTAGACCCGCAGGCCGTTGCCCACCAGGATCGTCGGCCCGTCCAGGCGCTCGACGACCTGGGCCGGGGTCAGCGACTCCATCTGTCCCCGCGGCTCCGGCCGTCCCGACAAGGTGTCATAGAGGGCCGTGGCCACCTGTCCCCGCCTGACGTCGACCACCGGCCGGACCGGGTGGCGCGACCAGGGCAGTTCGCCGGCCAACAGGAACAAGGAGTCCAGGCCGATGGCCGGGCGGCCGGCGGCCAGGGCCATCCCCTGGGCCGCGGCCAGGCCGACCCGCAACCCGGTGAAGCTGCCCGGGCCGACGCAGGCGGCCACCAGGTCCACCTCCCGTGGCGTCCGGCCGGCCTGATTAAGAACCTCTTGCAAGGCCGGCCACAGATATCGGCCGTGGGACCTAGGCGCCCGCCACCGGCGCGCCTCGAGGACCACCTCGTCCTCGATGAGGGCCACGCCGCCCAGGGGCGTGGCCGTGGACAGACCGAGGACCAGCACGCCGCCCTACCTCAGCATCCGAATGATGTCGTTGCTGAACACGAAGGCCATCAGGAGGATGATGAACGCCAGGCCGAACTGTTGGGCCACCTGCCTCGCCTTGAGCGACACCGGCTTGCGCCGGACGGCCTCGATCAGGAAGAACACGACGTGGCCGCCGTCGAACAAGGGGATCGGCAGCAGGTTCAATATCCCGAGGTTGATGGACAAAAAGGCGGCGAACATGATCAGGGGCACGACCCCGGTCCGGGCCACCTGCCCGGCCTGCTGAACGATGCCCACCGGCCCGGCCATCTGAGAGAGCGAAACCTGGCCCGAGATCAGCCAGCCCACCACCCTCACGATGAGCGTCATCAGGGACCAGGTGCGCTCCAGGGCGTAAACCGCGCCGTCGATCGGCCCCAACCATTGCCGAAGGGGCTGGTCCGGGGCCTGGACGCCGATCAGAAACGGCTTTTCGGGGCGCCAGCCCTCCCCGGGCAGGGCCGTCTTTTCCGGGACCAGGTAGACGTCGATGACGCGGCCCCGGCGGGAAAGGGTCAACCGGAGGGGAAATTGCGCCAGGTTAAAAGAGGGGTTGAACGGGTCGTCCAGGACGCTCAGCCAGAACGACTGCCTCAGGGCCACGCGCTGGTAGTGGCCGCGCACCAGGGGCACCACGTCCCTGAACTGTCTGACCGGGTGGCCGTCCACGGCCACGATCAGGTCGCCGGTCTTGATGTTGGCCCGGTCGGCCGGCTTGCCGATGCTGATGGCCCCCACCCGGGGCGGGATGAACGGCAACAGGCCGCGCCAGGGGTCCCCCGTCCGAGGGCCGGACCGGGCCCCGGGTCGCGGCGCCGGCGCCGGGGGCACCACGACCGTCATCTTCCGACCCCGCTCGGGACCCTGGCCCCGAATCAAGGTCAGCCGCAGGGGCCTCTTCCCGGCCGCCTCCAGTCTTTGGGACAGGTCGTACCAGGTGCGGACCGCGCGGCCGTCCACGGCGATGACCTTGTCCTGGAACCTGACCCCGGCCCGGTAGGCGGAGGTGTTCGGCTCGATGACGCCCAGGGTCGTGTCATAGACCTGTAGGCCGAAGACGCTGGCCGCCAGGAAGAAGACGACCACCGCGAACAGGAAGTTGGCCGCCGGTCCGGCGACGACGATCAGGGTGCGCCGCCAGACGGACTTGTGGGAAAAGGAGCGGGGCCGGTCCGCCGGATCGATCTCCTCACCCGGGGCGTCGCCGACCATCTTGACGTACCCGCCCAGGGGAATCCAGCCGATGCAGTAGTCGGTCTCGCCCAGTTTAACGCCCGCCAGCCGGGGCGGAAAGCCCAGCGAGAACCGGGTCACGCCGACGCCGGTGGCCTTGGCCGCCAGGAAGTGGCCCAGCTCGTGGACAAAGATCAACACCCCCAGGACGATGATCGCCGCGATAATGGTGGTCATACCTTTTGTATCTCCTCTTCGGACCGCCTACGGGCCCAGCGGTCCACGGCCAGGACGTCCTCGATGTCGGCCGGCGCGCCGGCGGGGCGGGCCTCCAGCACCCGGGCCACCACGGCCGGAATGTCCCGGAAACCGATCCGGCCCTTTAAAAAAGCGGCCACGGCCACCTCGTCGGCGGCGTTGAGCGCCGTCGGGCCCGAGCCCCCTTCCCGGGCCGCGTCCCGGGCCAGGGCCAGGCAGGGAAACCGCTCCGCGTCCGGTTCGATGAACGTCAGCGGCTCGGTCCGGGTCAGGTCTAGGGCCGGCAGACCCAGCGGCAGTCGGTCCGGATAACTCAGGGCGTAGGCGATGGGCAGACGCATGTCCGCCGGTCCCATCTGGCTCAGGATCTGTCCGTCCCTGAACCGGATCATGGAATGGACCACCGCCTGGGGGTGGATCAGGATCGAGATCCGCTCCAGGGGCTGGTCGAACAGGTGGTGGGCCTCCAGCAGTTCCAGGCCCTTGTTCATCAAGGTCGCCGAATCGACGGTCACCCTCGGTCCCATGTCCCACCGGGGATGATCGAGGGCCTGCTCGGGGGTGATGGACGACAATGCCTCGACATCCATTCGCCAGAACGGCCCGCCCGAGGCGGTCAGGATCAGGCGGTCCACTCCCTGGTGGGGCTGACCCGACAGACACTGGAACAGGGCCGAGTGCTCCGAATCAACGGGCAGGATGGTGACGTTCTTCTCCCGGGCCAGGGACATGACCAGCTCCCCGGCCATGACCAGGGTCTCCTTGTTGGCCAGGGCCAGCGTCTTGCCCGCCCGAACCGCGGCGTAGGTCGGCGGCAGCCCGGCCGCGCCGACGATGGCCGACAGGACCAGGTCCGCCTCGCCGAGGGTGGCCGCGGCCTCGGCCCCCTCCCGACCCCAGACCACGTCCGGCGCCGGATCGGCCGGCAGCATCCCCTCGAGGGAGGCCGCCGCGGTCTCATCGATGACCGACACCAGGCTCGGCCGGAACCGTCTGACCTGCTCGGCCAACAACTCGACGTTGCGCCCGGCGGCCAGGGCCACGACCCGGAAGCGGTCCGGGAAACGGGCGATCACGTCCAGGGCGCTTTGGCCGATGGAGCCGGTCGAGCCGAGGATGGACAGACGTTTGGCCATCACAACCCGAACACGCCGCGGACCCCGACGTAGACCACCGGCGCGGCGAAGAGCAAGGCGTCGATACGGTCCAGGACGCCGCCGTGACCGGGCAGCAGGCGCCCGGAATTCTTGGCCCCGGCGCTACGCTTGAGGCCGGACAGGGCCAGGTCGCCCAGTTGCCCGGCCAGCGAGGCGGCCAGGGCCAGCAGACCGGCCGC
>JAHJDS010000453.1 GCA_018812395.1 Pseudomonadota bacterium | reverse complement strand
TGTTAAAATATTGTGTACGACTATATTAGTATAGTTAAAAATACTATAAATCATCTCAAGGCCCGTTCCTCTTCCTGCTCGATAGCGGACTTAATGTCAGCTTCCAAATCTATGATAAGACCTTCGGTCCATTTAGCTACCCTCCTCTCATTTTGCTTTACTGCGGCCTCATGCCACTTTTGCACGAAGGATAGCTTTTTCCTGTAATGGGCGCTCCTGGGCCCAGTCCAAGACTCGGTATAGAAATTGGCGTGAAGAGCAGATTGAATGTCGTCACGATTCCAATAGCGCCGGACCAATTCTTGAACTACTTCGTCAAGTTGATCCTGCATGGGGAAGCTGATTATGCGAGCAAGTGCTACGGGTCCATCTGGTTGATTCTTCGAACACCATGCCCAAAGAATAGCGGGAGGAACTAGATGAATAAGGTTTTGGGGCATTGGTTCATCTAGATGACGACGGCCCTGAAATATACTTCGAGTGAGGATATAGCTCGAGAGCCGGGCAATCAAAACATCTCCAACAACTTTCCAAGTTTGATCCGCATCAATTTCAAGTAGGCGAGCGATTACTTTTCGCATGTATTCGTCCACTCGATAAACTTCTCTTTCGGTCAATGCTCGCCGCAAGAATACAAATATAGTGTTCTTAGCGACAGGTTTTATCTCTAGCAATCCCAAGGTCAAATTAGACCAATGATACCAATCATTGGGTGACAGCCTGACTTCCTCTCCCAACAATTTTTCCGACGTCACAACGGACTCTATCAAATCGGCCAGAGCTGATATTAATTGGCGATTAAGATGGACGGCCATGTCTATAAGATACAATATTGTCCAAACCGAATCGGGATACATATCAAAGACGTCAGCAAGGAAGTCCAACAAAACCTTATCATCTAGGTCTCTCAGCCAGCCTCCATAGCGTAGGGCGTTGAGATCGGTCCATGGGATCCATTCCTCCCTTAGACCGAGCAATAATCTCTCGATAGTGCGTTCACTAGCGCCAACGTGCCAAGATAGGTCAACCAAATGTCTTCGCATCACTTCGTCGCCGGCCACTCGGTCCAGGACATTTTCCACCTTATCCCGGTTGACCTCCCTGAGAGCACGTAGATACCCACCCAATAGGGCGGGATTTCCTACCTGTACAGTCCTTATTGCTTCAAGAATTGGCTCCAACCATATCCCGTCGTTGTCAGCCTGACCTAGGGCATTACCGAAAGGGCCAGCCCTTTTTGCTTCCGGACCACTCAGCCACTCCAGATGTGGACGCAATTTATCAGGGCCTGCACAGGCTTCCTGGGCGAGTTGATTGAGTTCACGCTCCTCGTATTCACCGGTCTTTTCCACATCTTTTGGCTCCACCATCACGAATGTCGCGGTGAAACGGCGTAAGCGTCCCTCAAAGTCTTCTCCTCTTGCCCGATCGACAAGTTGGTCTAGACGACTCTGTAGCGGCTGAGGAAATCCTTTTGCTCCGAAACGATTGATGATCTCGACGATCCTCATTAGTTCTTCGCTGGGCGGTTTTTCCTCGTCCATCAGCCGTTCGAGGATAGTTATACCGTCTTCGATCAGGCCAAGGCGAATGAGCGTATCTGCCTTGTCACGTAAGATTTCGAGGGCTCTCCTGGATAGATCAGGATCTTGCCCGTCGGCCACAGACCAAAGTTTGTTGACACCCCATCGGGCGGCATGCAAAAAATCGGGTCCCGTTGGTTCCCAATCTCCAGGGGGTGCCTCCTCGTATGGTCTTCTAGTAAAGACATCACCAGACCAACTGATTGTAATCATTTTGCTAATAGCTTTAAGCCCCATTTCGCATTTGAACCTCGAGCCGGATTCAAGAGCCTGTTCAATGAGCGGCTGGCGTGTGCTCAGTGATAACGTTATACCGCTGCCTGTGGGCTGGAACAAATTGGACCAGGCCTCTGCGGCTTCATTTCGGTAGTCATCTGGGGGGTTTTCAGCCAAGCGCATTAAAACGGCCGCCGCACGGTCGAATGAATCCGGGAAGGCCACCATCCTGCGTAAAGCCGATACGATTTCCAGGCGGCCAGTATCAATTTGTTGAATCTCTCGGGGACTTGCGACGGCGAGTATCCTTTCCAGGGCGTCAAGGGCTGCTTTCCTATTCAGTGTCGACAGGTAAGAAAAAACCCGGGAGCCTATATCGCTCCTTAGCTCCCGGGCTGAGGCAAAAAAACCCTGGTCACCCAATATGTGCCTGGCGAAGGCTAATGCCTGGTCCACTTTGGCCAAAATCTTAAGCCTCTCAAAAAAACTGTCAAAAACTGGGATTAGTTCCAACTCTATAAGTTTAGCTAATATTCGTTCAAGATCGTTAAAATCTGCATTCTTCCACCATTCGGTTGCAAGATATATTACGACCGAGTCTGGGGTTAAATAACGTTTTCTCCCGACTTTCTTTACTAGGCCACGCGAGCATTGAGTTTCTATTATGTTCCTAACCTCATGCCAGTTTTTACCAAAACCAAATAATTGATAGAACGTTTTACCCTCTACCATAAGATCATCATCCCACCCTAAATTTCGGACTAAAGATAATACCTGAAGTACTCTTTTTGTTTCGATTACGTATGGGTCGTTTTCGTTTAAACCTCCGGAGATTACCTTCATTGCGGCCCACTCAAAGCCAGCTGTTCGTAGTACATCGGGAGAATACAATTCCGCTTGCTTGCTGATTGCTTTAGCTAATAAGTCTGCAAAACGCGGGAATCCAAAACAGTGGGTTACAAGAAGTGCAGCGAGTTCATCCGGTAGTTCAGGATTGGCGTCTTGGACTATTTTAAGGGTATTTTCGTCGTCAAGTTTTGATATATCAATATAGTTAGTTGGTGAGGGCAGGAGTGTTTGGTCGTGAGGATATATGGTTATTAGTGCCAATTTGTTTCTATAGCGACTTACCTGTTTGCTAATATTTACGTGCTTTTCCTGAGGGCATTCATCTACTATCAATATTGCCCTTCTCCACGGACCATCACCGAGTGCCTTAATTGCCCTGGGCGTTACTGGATCCGGATTATTTGCGTAAACTACTTCTTGAATGTATTCAGGATCATTGAAAGATTCAAAAACCAGGCGGCTTTTACCTATTCCCGAAGAACCTACAATTCGAAACACCGGTAGTTCCGTCTGAAAATCAACTTTATATAAAATAGCTTCAATATTCCTTTTACGTGATTGGTCTTTAAAGAAACGTTGAACTGATCGAATATCATTAAAATATGACCACTCGTGATGATTAAACAGATCGAGAGATAATCCATTGAAGTACAAGACTAGGTCAACGTATTCCTCTGCCCATGAAGCCAAATGGTTTAGACCATAAACTTCAATTTTGGCCTATTTTATCTTCTTTGACTTTAATACTTCAACTATTTTATTCTTTCGATCTGACACCATCTTGTTGGTTAAAAGTTGGCCACCACAGACCAGTACATATGTACCCCCTTTTGACATAACATCTTGAATTCCTTTTTTAATATTACCATTGGAGTCTAACAGCTCACCAGCAATCTTGCCAGGCGTCAATGTACCGTATTTATACTGCCATCCGCTAAGACCTTGCGGGATCCAGTCACTCCTATGTGATTTCGCACGGTTCACTGTCCCCGAAAAGGCTTTTGAAGGGTGACCAGTCACAATATCGGCATCCAACCCGCCATCTGGTATAGTCATGCCTATTTTTGGTGTCGCTCGAACCTTAGAAACGGGTATTCCGCACCGCCTTGCCTCACGGAGGAGAAGCGTACGCATAAAATCGTGTAGTTCGCCTGGGTCCAGTGCTCCTCGCTTAATAATGTCTTTTGCATCCAGAGAAAACGGTCCCATGGTCTCTCCTTCGCCAGAGACTACACCAAACAAAAGTACAATTAGTATACAACCTTAAATGGAAATTGTCTAAGGGAAAAAATGGGGCACTTGAATCTTAAATGGGTCGGTAAATTAACATTTTCTTGGCTGCTTATTTGATGGCTTCGAGCCTCGGCGGGGACCTGAATTACATTTCGTTTAAACGAGAAGCCGACGCTGGGCGAGACACTGGATATCGTAAACTTAGAACATCGGCAATAAAAGTGGTTGTAACGTCCGTAATAAGGACTGATTTGGGAATTACATCAGCTTATTACTCTGCAAAACCCGTACCCCGTACACCCCCCAATATCGCCTTCAGCGTCTGGGCATCCGCCGCCGAGCCCCAAGCCTTCAATAAACACCGTACCCCCATCTCAGGGGGCCCGGACAAGCCAATTGTACGGTTTCTGTCACAACCACCCCCGTCTCGCCCTAAGCAAATTCTGATACCCGTCAAGCACCTTCAGCCTACACCGCGCCAAGTGATTTGGTACCTCGAAATGGCCACGCAGGACCGCGGGGTCAAGGAAGCTGGCCTCATGGCCGATCTCCATCAGCACCGGCGTCTGCATGGAAGCTGGCCCCCTCGAGGTGGCCCCTCGACCAAGTCGTCGGCGCGGGAAACGGGGGCCTCCGTAGTGGGGTTTTGACAGCGCGTGTCCGCAGGGTCCAGTTCTGGCGGCCGGAGATGTTCGAGTTCACCACCCCCGTGCCGCGGTCCGTCGCGGGCGCCGGCGCCTGCGGGCGGGGGTGTGGGCGGTAGCAGCCAGCAGGCACTACACGCTCGGCGCCTCCTTGGCATTACCACAGAGCTTACTTTTTTACATCAGGGCTTCCCGTCCTCCAGAGATGCCGCTTCCGCCGCCGGTTTTCAAACCCTCCACTAATCACCGTCCGCCCATCTCAGGGGGCCAGGATAGTGGAGAAGCACCCTCCCGAACAAAAAACGTTCACCCTTGAGGCTGATCGTGCTATTGTTGAGGCCCACAAGTTGCGGAGAGTCGAGCCGGAGCAAACACTTACATCGACGCTCCGATAGACGGGTGTAGTACGGGGAACAAGGTGTCAATGCAGCGACTGTGGCATCATTCCGGCTTAGATTTGACCGTCGTGCCCTCCTCTGTTGAAAGGAAACTGTTCTGTCAGGGCGAGGATGACGTCCGGTTCTCTCTCCTAGCCAGCCGTCCAGGGGACTATTTCGCCCACCACAACAGCGTACCTAAACGGGGATTATTTACTGATGATTAACATTTTTGCGAGAATTAAGTTGGTCCTTTGGCACTTGAATCTCTATCCTAATATTTGTCCTTTTTGCGGCAGACGACTACTTCCTCATTATCATACGCGGTCATCTTGTCCCGATTCTGAGTGTAAGTTCAATCATTTATATGATAAATGCTAAAAAGGACAGGTGTCAAGTGATCAGGGTGGTTAGTATCGGAGGCGCTCGACCAAATTTTATTAAAATTGCTCCGGTCGCCAACGCCATTGATGCAGCAAACCACGGTACTACCTCGACTCCAGAATACTTGGAGCACACGGTGGTTCACACCGGCCAACACTACGACGACGTCATGTCCTCGGTGTTCTTCGAACAACTCGGGGTGCCGCCGCCGATAACCGATCTCGGGGTCAAGGAAGACACCCACGGGGCCATGACCGGCCGTATGCTGGCCCGGATGGAGCGTTTCCTCCTCGACCATCGGCCGGACCTGGTACTGGTCTACGGTGACACGAACTCCACGCTGGCCGGTGCTCTGGCGGCGGCCAAACTCGACATCCCCGTCGGTCACGTCGAGTCGGGACTGCGGAGTTTCAACCGCCGGATGCCGGAGGAAATCAACCGCGTGGTGACCGATCACCTGTCCACCGTCCTGTTTTGTCCGACCCGGCGGGCCGTGGACAACCTGGCCGCCGAGGGCCTCCGGACGGGCGTCCACCTAGTGGGCGACGTGATGTATGACGTCCTGCTCACGTACCGCCACCTGGCCCTGACGCGCAGCGACATCCTGAACCATTTGGGACTGCCGGCCGGCGGTTTCGCGGTCGCCACCTGCCACCGGGCGGGGAACACGGACCAAAGTGAACGCCTGGCCCAGATCCTGGATGGGCTGGCCGCCATCGCCCAGGAGACCCGGGTCGTCTTCCCGATGCATCCCCGGACCAGAAAAAGGGTGACCGAAGGGGGACTATGGGACAGGCTGGGCCAGGTGATGGTCGTCGAGCCGGTGAGCTACCTAGACATGATTCGTCTGCAGGAGGCGGCCACGGTCGTGATCACGGACTCGGGCGGGATGCAAAAGGAGGCCTTTTTTCTGGGGCGGCCGTGTCTGACCATTCGGGACGACACCGAGTGGCCGGAAACGTTGACCGGCGGGGCCAACCGCCTGGTTCAGGCCGACCGGGAGAGCATTGCGGCGGCCTACGCGGCGGCCGCGGGCACGTCGGTGCCCAAGTCGGACGTTTTCGGCGACGGGGACGCAGCCCAGCGGATCGTCCGGTTGGTCGTGGACCAGACCTGGCGCCGGTGATGCGGACTATGGGGCGGAAGTAAATGTGCGGGATCGCGGTCTGGCTGGGAGCTGAGGACGGAACGGACATCTTGTCCGGGGTCCACCGAATGATGGCCGCCATGTCCCACCGGGGGCCCGACGACGAAGGCGTCTACATCGACCCGGAGGGGCTGCCGCTGGCTTTCGGGCATCGCCGCCTGGCGGTCATAGACCCGGAAAGAGGCGTTCAGCCGATGACCACGGCCGACGGCCAGGTGACGGTGGTCTTCAACGGGGCGATCTACAACTACCTGGAGCTGCGCCGGGAACTGATCGCTCGCGGCCACCGGATAGAGACCTACTCCGACACCGAGGTGATCCTGCACGCCTACACCGAGTGGGGCGAGGCTTGTCTGGAGCGGTTCAACGGGATGTTCGCCTTCGGGCTGTGGGACCGCCGGCGCCGCCGGCTGTTCGCCGCCCGGGACCGGATAGGGATCAAGCCGCTGTACTACTACACCGACGGCCATCGGCTGGTCCTGGCCTCGGAGATCAAAGCCATTCTGGCCACCGGCCTGATCGAGCCCGAGCTGGATCCTCGCGGGCTGGCCGACTACCTCACCTTTCAGTACACCCTGGGCGCCAAGACCATGTTCCGGGGGATAAACAAGGTCGAGCCGGGGTGCTCCCTGACCGCCGGGTTGGTGCGGGATCGAATCGAACTGTCGACCGCGCGGTGGTGGGACCTGGACTTCACGGTCGACCCAGAACCTTCAGAGAGTTACCTGGTCGATCAGCTCAAATTCCTGATCGAGGACTCGATCCGGCTGCGGCTCAGGTCGGACGTGCCCCTGGGGGCCCATCTGTCGGGCGGCCTGGACTCGAGCACGGTGGTGACCGTCGCCTCGCGCCTGCTGGGCGTCGGCCCGCTCAAGACGTTCACCGGCGCCTTCGAGGGCGGTCCGGCTTACGACGAGACCCGTTTCGCCAAGATGGTCGCCCGGGCCGCCGGGACGGAATACCACGAGGTCTATCCCACGGCCGAGGACTTCGTCGCCCGGCTGCCCTACCTGGTCTACATGATGGACGAGCCGGCCGGTGGCCCGGGCCTGTTTCCCCAGTACATGGTCAGCCGTCTGGCCGCCGGGCAGGTCAAGGTCGTCCTGGGCGGCCAGGGTGGGGATGAGCTGTTCCTGGGCTACGCCCGCTACCTGGTGGCCTATCTCGAGGCCTGCCTCAACGGGGCCATCTTCTCCTCGGCCGACCCCAGCCGCCACGCGGCGACGCTTCAGAGCATCATCCCCAATCTGCCGCTTCTCCGGTCTTACCGGCCCCTGCTGCAGCACTTCTGGCGCCAGGGCCTGTTCGAGGACTTTGACCGCCGCTATTTCCGGCTGGTGGACCGGCGCGGCGACCGGCCGGACCTGATCGACCCGGCCGCCCTCGATCCGGCCTACGACCCGTTCGAGCACTTCCGGGAACTGTTCAACCGGCCGCCCATCGAGTCCCTGATCAACCGCATCGCCTCCTACGAACTCCGGGCCTCGCTGCCGGCGCTTCTGCAGGTCGAGGACCGGACCTCCATGGCCGTCGGCCTCGAGAGCCGGGTACCCTTGCTGGACCATCGTCTGGTGGAGCTGATGGGGACCATCCCGCCGGTAATCAAGTTCAAGGGCGGGCGGACCAAGCATCTGTTCCTGGAGGCGATCCGTCACCTTTTGCCCGCCGAGGTGCTCGGCCGCCAGGACAAGATGGGTTTCCCGGTGCCCCTGGGCGAGTGGGCCGCGGGGCCGGCCCGTCCTTTCATCGAGTCAGTGCTGTTGGGGCCGGCCGCCCAAAAGCGTGGCGTGTTCAACATCAATGAAATCGAGCGGGCCCTGTCGGCCGAGCAGCCTTTCGGCCGGGTGGTCTGGGGCCTACTGAACTTGGAACTCTGGTTCCGCGCCTATTTTGACGGGGAAGTCCCCTCCCAGGGATGAGGCATGACTGAGACCAGGATCGATCTGTCGGTGGTCGTGGCGGCCTACAACGAAGCGGCGGTGATCGCCGCCAATCTGGCTCGGATCACGGCCGAACTGGAGACTCGCCCCCAGGTGCGCTGGGAGCTGATCTGCGTTGACGACGGCTCCCAGGACGAGACCGGGGGGCTCCTCGACGAGTTCGCGGCGGGCGACGCCCGGGTTCGGGTCATCCACCTGCGGCGCAACTTCGGCCAGGGCCGGGCCCTGCGGGCGGCGTTCGACGTCTGCCGGGGCGAGGTGGTCGTCACCCTGGACTCGGATTTGAGCTACGGCCCGGAATACGTCTACCGGCTCCTCGACGCCCTGGACCAGGCGCCGGTGGACATCGCCCTGGCCTCGCCCTACGCCAAGGGCGGCACGGTCAGGAACGTGCCGGCCTACCGGCGCCTCTTGAGCCGCTGGGGAAACCGCTACCTGGCCCGGATGAGTTCCTACAAGATCTCGACGGTGACCAGCGTGGTCCGGGCCTACCGGGCCGAGGTCCTCGACGAGCTGGTCCTGACCGCGGACGGCAGCGAGATTCAGGTCGAGGTGTTGATGAAGGCGGCCATGCTGGGTTTCCGGGTGGTCGAGGTCCCGGCCGATCTGGTCTGGAGCCCGGCCAAGTCGGCCGGAGGCCGCCGGGTGTCCAAGCTGGGCGTCCGCCGGGCCATTCGGACCTACCTCCGTCTGGGTTGGCTCTCTCGACCAGCCTACTTCTTTTTCCTGCTGTCCACCGTGTTCATCCTGCCAGGACTCTACATGGCCGGTTGGATCGTGTATCGCGTCGTGGCGGCCACGATCGAGCATCTGAACCTGGGATTTCTGGCGGCCGTCTCGCAGGCCTTGTCAGACGTGTACGAGGCCCATACCTACGATTTCATTATCTCCGGCGGGCTGCTCCTTTTCGGGTTCATGATGATGGGCTTCGCCCTGCTGGTGATCCAGAACAGGTTCTATTACGAGGAGATGTACAAGCTGAATCGGCAGGTTCGACGCCAGGGCTGGGACCCGGGGTCAAGGCACGGTGATGGCCCCTCGGCTAATGAAGATGATGATTGATGTCAACCGATGACCGGCCGGACCGAGGTCACGACACCGAGGCATCGGACCCTCAAAGGAACGACCCCTGGACCTGCCCCGTCTGCGGCACGGCGCACCATGACAACTGCATCGATCTTCAACTTGCACGAGGCACCGTAAGAATCCACCGGTGCCGGTGCGGTCTTCGATATTCCGACTTGGCCGTCAGGGGGGTTGAGGCCGAGGTCTATGATGACGATTACTATGCTCACGTCCGTTACCGTGACTTGGCCGGTCGGCGGGCTTACGCCGACCACCTGGCCGGTTTTTTCCGTCGGGCGGTGGAGGCGCCTCCCTGCCCCGCCCGGGGAGGGCGACTCTTGGACGTGGGGTGCGCCACCGGCGACTTCGTGGCCTGGGCCCGGGACCAGGGATGGCGGGCCGAGGGGATCGATCCGTCTCGGGCGGCGGTACTGATCGGTCAGCAACGGGGCCTGCCCCTCCGGATGGCCTCGGCCGACAGCCTGGCCGGGCTACGAGAGACCTACGACGTCATAACCATGTGGGATGTCCTGGAACACCTGCCCCGGCCGCAGCGAGCCCTGGACCTGGCCCGGCGAGCTCTGGCCCCCGGCGGCACCTTCATCCTCAAGACCGTTTCGTCGAGGTCCCTGGTTGAACTGTCAGCGCGATGCCTGTATCATCTAAGCGCCGGCGTCCTCGAAGGGCCGCTCCAGCGGATATACGTGCCAGGCCACCTCTATTACTTCACGTCGGAAACCCTGCGTCGGTTGCTGTTCAACTCCGGCTGGAGGGTGGTGATCGAGGCCCAGGACGACACTCCGGCCCCGGCCCTCTTTCCCCCGGGAGTGGTCCGGGGCCTGCTGAGGCTGATGTCGCTGGTTCAGCAATTCGCCGGCCGACGCTTCGAGTTGATGGTGGCCTGTCGAAAGCTATAGGTCGAGGTTAACGTGGCTTTCAAGGTGATGGTAGTGTTGACCTGGCTAGGCTGCTTCTGCGTGGTCAATGTCGCGGCCAAGCTGTGGGTCCAGAGGTTCCCGGCAAAGTGGCCCGGGCTGAAGGATTTCCTGGGGATTGCGTTGCCGTCCCCGTGGCTCTACGTGGCGCTCGTCTTCGCTGGCGTAAGCGGCTGCTTGTATTTCCTGGCCCTGCGGATGCTGCCGCTGTCCGTGGCCGGCCCGATATTCGTGACCTTGGCCCTCCTGGCCACCAGCGCCCTGGGCATTTTCTTTTTCCGGGAGTCGGTGTCAGGCCTTCAGATTATCGGGCTAAGCGTGTGTCTGATCGGTGTTTTTCTTCTCCTCTTTGACGCCGCTCGCGCCTGAGGATTCCAGCCATGCGGTTTGCCCTCGTCCACTACGACGTCTCCCGGATCGCCAACGAGCCGGGCAACAAGACGGTCATGAAGCACTTCGGGCACATGCCCAACATTCAGTTGCTCTACGTAGCCTCCGTCCTGGAAAGCCTCGGCGTCGAGATTGCCTACTACGACATGGTGGGCATGGAACTCTCGGAGGCCGATGTGCTCCGAGGCCTGAAAAAATTTGACCCGGACTTCATTGGCCTGTCCGTATACACTTCCCACTTCCACAACGCCAAGTCCTACGCCGCTTATTTCAAGTCACATCTCCCGCGAACCGCGGTGATGCTGGGCGGCGTCCACGCCCAGATTTTTCCGGTAGAGACCCTGCTACACAATCCGGATGTTGACTACGCCTGCATAGGCGAGGCCGAGATGGTCCTGCCCGAGTTCGTGCGTCGCTGGCGCTCCGGCGAGGGATTCGACGACCTTCCGGGTCTGGTGTGGCGGGACGGTGAGGACATAAGATTCGCCGGTCCGGCCGAGCCTTGTCAGGGACTGGACGCCGTGCCCTTCCCGGCCAGACACTTGGTGCCCAACCACAAGTACTTCAACTTCATCTCCACCCGCCGTAACTACACCGTGTTTAACACCAGCCGCGGCTGCCCGTTCCGGTGCATCTTCTGCGAGGCGGCAGGGTCGAAATGGAGGGCCAGGAGCGCCCAGAGCGTGGTGGCCGAGTTCGAAGAGTGTTACGAGGACCACGGCGTGAGAGAAGTGGATATCTTCGATTCCAGCTTCACCGTCAGCAAGCGGCGGGTCTTGGAGATCTGCCGGCGGCTAGTGTCCAGTGGGCTCAACCGGAAGATGATCTGGGATGTCCGGAGCCGGGTCGACACCATTGACGAGGAGATGCTGGAGGCCCTCAAGGAGGCGGGCTGTTACCGAATCTTTTACGGCATCGAGTCGGGCAGCCCTCAGGTCCTGAAAAAGCTGCGCAAGGAAATCTCCATCGACCGAATCAGGAAGATTATCCGCAAGACGGATCGGCTGGGAATAAGCCCTTTCGGGTACTTTCTCGTCGGTTCCCCCGGGGACACCCGGGAAACGATCCAGGAGACCATTGACTTCGCCAAGGAACTGCCCCTGGACTTCGCCATCTTCAATTGCCTAACCGCCTTTCCCCAGACCGAACTGTACGAACGATACTATCTGCCGGTGGCCGCGTCCGATTTCTGGGCCGAGTACATCACCCGATCCTTGCCGGACGCCAGGTTCATGGGGCGGCCCTGGGTGTCCATCGGCGACGCCGAGTTGCGTCGGATGGCCCACCGGGCCATGAATCAGTACTATTTTCGGCCCCGCCAACTCTGGCGGGCCATGCGATCGGTCAAGTCGCTGGATCAGTTACGGCGCTATTGCGCCGCCGGACGGGACATGCTGTGGAGTTACGTTCGGAGTCGGAACAGCGTCCCCAAACGGGAGGGATAGTTATGATTGCCGGTTGGTCGGGGTTGACCAAAGCCAAGGACCGGGGGGCGCTTCTGATCAACCGGGCCCCGACCAGCAGGTATTTGCCCGTCCTGGCAGGAGGCGTCTGCCTACTGATCCTCCTTATGGGCCTGGTCTACTTCGGGGTCCGTATGGGCGCTGCGGCCGAGGGAGATATCAAGACCGGCGTGTTGTGGTGGCAATGGCTCTGGTCGGGACAGCTGTTTGACCGGCTGGACTTCTCCAACTATCAATACTTGGTGTTCTATCTGATCATCGGCGGTGGCGTCAGTCTCCTGGGCCACTCTTTTTTATGGGTTTTCGTCCTGCTTAATGCCATCTTGTTCTCGGCCATGGTCTGGCTCGGCTTTCGGTTTTGGGCCCGGGTGGGCGAGGCCTCGGGTCTTCTGATGATGGGCCTGGGACTGTTGCTCTTTTTAGGGCTACCTGACGTGCCTCTATGGGTTTATTATATTTTTTACGACGTCATCTTTTTATTCGCGGTCGGATTGTATTGGTACTTCCTGGCCGGCGCGGTGATAGACCGTAGAATTCGGTCGTGGCTGATCGCATGGCTGGTGGCACTCTGTTCCTTGGTCGTCCATCCCCGAGGCATCCTGTTGGTCCTCTTCCTGATCGGCGCCGGGGTCTACCTCGCCATCGGCCGACGCCTCAAACGGCCAGGCTTGACGTTGGTCGTGACCTTAGGGCTGATGGGGCTACTGGCCATTGGAGGTTGGCCGGCCCTGGTTTTCCTCCATAACGATGTCGTGCCCCCGGCCGTGGCCAGGTGGTACGCGATGGGCGTTGTTGTTTTAAATCGCCCCGAAACCTACCTGTCGGGTCCAAGTTCCTATTGGGACTACGTCTGGATCACACTCCAACGAATCGGCTATTTCCTGGTCCCACTCAGGGCAGGGTATTCAATCGGACATAACATTATTGGGGTAATCTATGCCCTGTTTTTAGCCTTCTTTTGCCTCAGGGGTTGGCGGTGGTTGTGGGGTCTAAACGAGCGGAGCAGGGGGCTGGCCTCTCTATTGGTGCTGTTCTGCTGTGCCTTCACCTTGTTTCATGGAATGATGGTCGTGGACTATGACTGGCGCTATCAAATGCCGGCCATGGTCCCGGCCTGGCTGTTGGCCGGTTTCGGCATTCCCACCTTGCTCCGAGGTCGTTTGACTCCCCGGGAGCCAGAGGTGTATCGTCACGGATCGAAATGATGATCCCGGCGAAAAGAGACATGGTGGAGATCGGCAAAATAAGACCGACCGCCCCCCACCCTGGACCGCCGCTTGGGCCAAGCCGGCTAGCGCCGGGTCCGGGGTCGTGACTGGGGCGTTGTCGCCCGGCGCATCCTCGACCTTTACGGGCGGCTGGTGACCAGGCCGATGAAGGCGAGCCAGGCGTGACCCAGGGTCACGTCGACCATGTTTTCGGGATAATCTTTCCTCAAGAGGAAAAGACTGGCCTCGACAGCCAGACGGGGATCAGCGCCGATAAAAGCCTCACTAATCGCCAGGCGGCATCTGGGGTCCGGCCAACCAGTCATCCCGGTGGTGATGATACTGTCCAGAATCTTTTTAAGTCCTTGGAAGGCCGCTCTCCGGACGTCAGGGTCGGAGTCACGAATCAGTCTTTCGAGACCATCGATGGCCGGAGCACTCATGGCCGGCTTCAGGGCGCCGAGAGATCCCAGCACGCCGGCCGCCCGACGGCGAATGCTCAACCGCTGAGCCTGCACTTCGGCGGAGAATCCAGCATAGTCCAGAGGAATGACAACCCATAGAATCGCCGCTGCCCGTGCGGCGATACTGTAGGCGGACAGGTCGACGAGCCGGCCGGACGCCACGGGCGGGACGAGCCCCGTCAGAATTCGCCTGGCTTCGGCGGCGCCTTCGGGCAGTCGGTCGTCGTCGAGGGCGTTGATCAGTGATTGGCGGGCGATAAGGGCCAAATGGTCGAGACGGGCCAGCCGGGCCAGGGCCTCGAGCCGCTGGTCGCGATCCGACCCGGCCAGCCGCTGAGCCCAGCGCCTGGCGGCCGAGCGGTCGAACATCCCGGCCGCCAAACCAACGACCAGAATCAAGACGAACAAGACGAGCGTCCCCCCGGTTCGCCATCTGAAACCGGGCTTTTCCACAGGCGTCAAATCGGACAATAATTTTCTCCCGTTCATGAAGTCGGATCAATCTAACGTGTTCGCGGCCGTCACGTCAATCGGACGCACCCGCTGGGCCGGTGAGGTCCCGCCGATGGAATGGGCCAACTTTTACGCCAAGGCGCTGTCCCGCTTCGCCACGTGCCCGGGCTTGAAGCTGACCGTGACCGTGGAGATCAACCCCGAGGGCGGGGTGACCCTCCAGCAGGTCGAGGAGACCAAGTCGGCATTACGAGATCTGAAATTAAACGACGACGTTCAAATTAAATCACCGGATGAGCCATGATTGGACCGGTGAATTCAACTGTTACAATGACAGCGAGTTGCATAGTTTTTTTCACAACCATCCCTGCCTAGCCCGCAGCAGGTTCTGATACCCGTCCAGCACCTTCAGCCTGAACCGTGCCAAATGATTGGGTATCTCGAAGTGCCCGCGTAAAACTGTGGGGTCCAGGAATCTGGCCTCCTGCCCGATCTCCATCAGGACGGGCGTCGGCATGACGGCCACCGCCGCCAGGATCGAGGCCTGGAGCTCGATCTTGCTGTCGAAATAGCGGGCCCGGCGGTAAAAGGCCAGTTCGCCCGGGTGGAGCTTGTGGAAGTACTCGTGCCAACCGACGAAGTCGCGGTGGCCGGGCATCAATCGTTGGTTGACCAGGATGACCCGGCCATGGCCACTCCCGCCCGGGACGTTCAGCCCGTCCACGGCCAGAGGCCGGACGACCAGATCAAACCCTTCCTTGCCGGCCAAGTCCTCGAGGTGGTGGAGGGTCAGCGGATGGTGGTTGTACTCCGGGATTTCAGCTTCCAGGCGGTGGATGATCTCTTCGGTTACCGGCAACAGAAAAACTCCCCCAAAATAAGAAAACAAATGATCTCCTGCCGGATGTCTTAACTAAATCAAGAAACTAATTTTGTCAAGTTATCTTTTTCGGAGGAATTAACACAGATCGACTTGGCGCCCCATATCAAGCAATTCTCGAATCCGGTTGGCCGAGGCGGCGAAGATCTCATCTATGTCGAAGCCATGGAAGTGAACGCCCGAGTGAAGGCAAGAGTCTTCGAACTGGGCCAGCTCGGCCACCTCCTTATCAGTCAGGTCGCCTTGGGCGTCCGCGGACAGGCGGGCGCGGTACTCATCGATATTGATGACTTGGCCCGAGCGGAGGGTGGGGGTGGGG
>JAHJDS010000452.1 GCA_018812395.1 Pseudomonadota bacterium | reverse complement strand
GTAGCAACTGAGCGACTCGCAGAAGGAGACCATCTCCAACTCGCCCTTGGCCTCGACGATCCCGAACTGGGACATGATTGCCGAGAAGGTGGCGTAATCCCCGGCCAGGGAGGCGGTGTGGCTCTGCACGGCCCGACCGCCGCCCGGGCTCTGGCCCCCCTTGAGCACCAGGACCGGCTTGGCGCAGTCGCGGGCGGCCAGGACGAACTCCCGGCCCTCGTTTTTACCGAAACCCTCGACGTAAAAGGCGATGACCCGGGTCCGCTCGTCTCGGACCAGGTACGGCAGCAGGTCCACCTCCCGCACCAGGGCCTTGTTGCCGATGCTGACCCCCAGGGACAGGCCGACGCCTTCCTCGGCGAACTTGATCATCAAATCCACCAGCACACCGCCGCTCTGGCTGACAAAGGCCACCCCACCGGGGGGCGGCTTGACCATCCGCTCGGAAGGCAGAAAGAAGCAGTCCGCGAACAGGGGGGCATAGACGCCCAGGCAGTTGGGGCCGATCAACGGGAAGTTCGCCTCCCGGGCCAGGGAAACGATTTTCTCCTGGAGATCGAGTCGACCCGTTTCGGCGAACCCGCCCGAGATGACCGCCGCCCCGCCCACCTGCGCCGCGATGCAGTCGGCCAGGATGTCGGGCACCTGCTCGGCCCGGGCGGCGATGACGGCCAGGTCCACCGGCTCGGGGATGTCGGACACCCGGGGGTAGACCGTCTCCGACTGGTAGACCCCGCCCCGGAAATTGACCGGAAAGACCTTGACCGGATAGCGCAGGTTGTTCTTGTGATAGATGACGTTGGCCGGGTGGCGGTCGTTACGGAGCGACACCCCGACCACGGCCAGGGTCCGGGGTTCGAACAGCGGCCGGAAGTCCACGTTTCCCCCCTGCCTGGTCGAGACGAGATCCGTTCCCCATGAGCGACAGATACTTGAAGACGAGCATGGCAGGTCAGGGACTATTTTTCAAATAAAACGAGCGTCCCCCGAACCGGGGCGGCCCGTTGACCGTGGGTCAGGGACCCCGTTCAATCGGACGTCAGGTCCAGGGCCCCGGTGACGGCCTCGAGATAGACGCGGGGAATGCTGTTTTCGTCCAGACCGATTTTGTCGGCGGCCAGGGAGGAACGATCCCAATCTCCCTTTTCATAATATTCGGCCACTTCCAAGACCTGGCCGATGAGGCCGTCCCGGGCCGCCAGGGCCTGGGTCACGTCCCGGGACAGCGGCAACTCGGCCAGGACCTCGGCCAGGGGCCGCCCCAGGATGACGTCGAGCAGGGAGAATAGGCCGACCAGGAAAAAATCCGACTGTTGCTCGGTCTCACCCAATTCGACGGCCAAGGACTCGCAGAACAGGGCCCGGATAAACGACATCCTGGCCAGTTCCGCCGGTCCGTCCTGGGACATGGTTTCCAGGGAGGCCAGCATCACCCACTTGCGGATCAGGTCTTCCCCCAGCAGGGTCAGGGCGCGTTCCACCGACGAAACCTCGACCCGCACCCCAAAGTAGGGCGAGTTGATGTAGCGCAGCAGCCGATAGGTCAGGGACACCTCTTCCCGGACGATCGCCGCCAGGCCCCGGTAATCGATGTTCGGTTCCTGCATCTTCCTGATCAACTGCAGGGCCTGTGTCTTCCAGGAGGGGATATTCTGCCCGGACACCATGACCGGACGGCTGAAGAAATAGCCCTGATAGTAGTCAAAGCCCAGGGCCCGGGCCTGGTCGAATTCATCCCGGGTCTCGACCCGCTCGGCCAGGAGCCGGGCCCCCGAAGACCGGACCCGGGCGATGGTGGCCGACCGCTCGTCCGGTCCGGATTGGCGGAAATCGACCTTGACGATGTCCGCCAGTTCGAGCAACGGCTCCAGGTGCGGCTGATACTCGAAGTCATCCAGGGCCAGGGTGTAGCCGGCCTCCTTGAGATCACGACAGGCCGACAGCGTGGCCGGATCCGGCTCGATGTTTTTGAGGAGTTCGACCACCAGCCAGTCGCGGGCAAACAGCTTCGCCAGGTTCTGTTCCAGGACCCGCCGGGTGAAGTCGACAAAGGCCGGGCGGCCGCCGGTCAAACGCTCCAGGTCCGGCGGGGAACAGGGACAGCTCGAGACGCCCGAGGCGGCCCCAGCCGGGTCCGGGACGGAACAGAGGTCGTCCAGGCTGGACCGAAAAAGGAGTTCATAGGCAAACACTCGTTGCCGCTGGTCGAAGATCGGTTGTCTGGCCACGAACGCTTCCATGAGTCCGTCCTGACCGGAAATGGCCCCTTGGCGGGTCGGTTCAATCCACGTTGTTTCTCTAAAAAACAGGACCACCGATGGACACGGGCGGCCCCAATATTTGGTAGTATACCTTAATAATGACCCAATTGATAGCCCTTTTTTTTGGCCCGAGGCCGGCGGGCGCGACTATAATCGGAGTTGATCGACAATCCGTGAGGCCACGTCAGCCATTGGTCGTCCGCCCCGCCTGGGACATGGGGACCAGCAGGAAGCCGCCCACAATTTGAAGCTCCTTGTCGAGGCTTTGACCCAGCTTGACCCGGAGGGCCTGCAACACTTCGCCGGCCGTCGTCTTTTGCCAGAACCAGTCGGCCAGGGCGGAACCGTCCACCGCCCCCTGTCCGGCCCGGGCCGCGGCCGCCTCGATGTAAAAGGCCTTCAGGTCCTCGACCGCCAGGCGCAGGGCATAGGCCAGCGACACGTCGGTCCGGGGGTTGTCCGGTGGATTTTCCCCCAGAAAGGCGGCCGTGAACTCGGCCGCTTCGGGGACGCTTAGGCCGCTGGGGCCGACGGTCGTCCGGCCCCGGGCCTCGACCGCCCGCCGGTATTCGGGCTCGAGCGCCTCGATCTCCGCCGCCAGGGCCCGCCGCCGCCTCTCCGTAGCGTCCAATTCTTCGGTGTCAAAGCTGACCGGACAGGCCAGGAGTTCGAACGCGGCCCCGGCCGGGGCCTCCTCTTCGAAATCCTCGAGGACCGGGCCGTTCTCGGCCTCGAAAAGCGACAGGACCCGACGCAACACCCGGCGCTGAAAGGCGGCGTCGCCCGGCGCCCCCAACGGCCGGCCCAACTCGAAGGGCACCCACAGCGCCCGGGGCGGCCTGATCTGTTCGGTGTGCTCCCGGATCAGGCTGATGTGGGCCGTGGGCAGCCCCGCTCCTTCCAGGTAATGGCTCAGCCCGCCCACGGCGCGCGTGCAGTTGGGTCAGACCGGCACCAGGAGGACGCCGGTCACCTGGTCCTGCTCGAGCCGTGCGGCCAACTCCCGGGCCGCGGACTCCATCTTTTTCGGATCAGTGGCCCCCATGAACGAGTAATGCCTGTCCGCCACGCCGCCAATGACGCCTTCCCGGGCCAGTTCGTTGAGCCGGTCCAGGGGGAAGACCACGTTGAGGTCCTGGGCGAACCCGGTCCGGTCGAAGTTGGACGAGATGTGGCTCATCACCAGGTCGCCCGCCGCCACGCCGCCCGGGATGACCCGGTACTCGCCGCTCATCCCGGCGAACGGCCGGTCGTCGCGGGTGTGCAGGCCGGCGGTCGAGACCATGGCGATCCGCCGCTCGGCCGGCGCCGGGCCGACGGCCCAGGGCGTATGCTCGAACGTGGGGCATTCCAGCTTGGCCAGGTGCGAACGCAACGGTTCCGGGATGTCACTCAGACGGGCCATGGGCGACTCCTGTCAGGGAGAGATCGGTCATCGGTCGATACGAGCTGATTGACCAAAACATATCATACCCTAGTTGGCGACTCAACATTGACAAAAAAAGGGCCCGCCGGACTTGCCGGCAGGCCTCGAATCTCGTTGAAAAATGGTCGGGACGACTGGATTTGAACCAGCGACCCCTGCGTCCCGAACGCAGTGCTCTACCAGACTGAGCCACGTCCCGTACCGAAACACCTATTTAATCCATCATCCCCGCCCAAGTCAAAGGGTTTTTTCACCGGGGACGACGGTTGTCAGGCCGGACCGATCACCGGGGTGCGACCCCGGGGGATTTCAACACCTCGATGAGATTCTTGCTGATCCGGGCCGTGGCCCCCCAGACCAGCTCGCCGTCCCACTTGAAGGCCGGGCTGGTGAGGGCCACGCCGTCCCAATCGATCATCCGCTCCCGGAAGTGATCCCCGTGCAGGATGTGCTCCAAGGGCACCTCGATCACCCGGGCCACCTCGGCCGGGTTGAGCGCGAATTCGTCCGGCCAGTCCAGGAGACCGACGTAGGGCGAGACCACGAATCTGGTCACGGTGACGATGTGATCCAGCTCGCCCCAGACGGTCACCGCCTCGGGATCGACCCCGATCTCCTCCCAGGTCTCCCGCAGGGCGGTGGACAGCAGATCAGGGTCTTCCCGGTCCTTCATCCCGCCCGGAAAACTGACCTGGCCCGGGTGGTGCTCCACCTCTTCGGTCCGCCGGGTGTAGACCAGGTGTAGCTCGCCGTGCTTGATCACGAACGGGACCAGCACCGCCG
Source organism: Pseudomonadota bacterium (assembly GCA_018812395.1). Taxonomy (GTDB): domain Bacteria; phylum Desulfobacterota; class Desulfarculia; order Desulfarculales; family JAHJDS01; genus JAHJDS01. The sequence goes on along the minus strand of JAHJDS010000452.1, from coordinate 14,813 downwards.
CGCGTTTGAGCGATTTATTCTCCACGCGCTGCGGCCCGTAGGTCTTGATCAGATTCCGGACTTGCTCGGCGTCCACGATCTTCACACCCGTCGCCGATCGGTAAGGGCCGCCCCGAGCGTGCCCGCGTCGGCGAATTTGAGGTCACTGCCCAGGGGCAGCCCGATGGCCAGCCGGGTCACGGCCACATCCTTGCCGGCCAGCAGGTCTGCCAGGTAGCCGGCCGTGGCCCGGCCCTCGGCCGTGGGACTGGTGGCCAGGATCACCTCCCGGACCGAGTCCAGACGCCGCATCAGGCCGGCAATTTGAAGGTCCTCGGGGCCGATCCCGTCCAGGGGGCTGAGCACCCCCTGCAGGACGTGGTATCGGCCGTCAAACACGCCGGCCGACTCCAGGGCCAAGACGTCTCCCGGCGTCTCGACCACGCACAAGACGTCATCCCGGCGGTCCGGGTCGGAACAGAGCCGACAGGGTTCCTGGTCCGCGAAGTTGTGGCAGACCGAACAGAACCGGATTTTCTCCTTGACCTCGACCATGGCCCGGGCCAGGTCCCGTCCGACCTCGTCCGGCGCCCGCAACAGGTACATCGCCACCCGGGCGGCGCTCTTCCGGCCCAGGCCCGGCAGCGAGGCCAGCCGGGCGATCAGGCGTTCCAGCGGCGCCGGATAGGCCGACATCACACCAGTCCGGGGATGTTCATGCCGCCGGTCAGCTTGTTCATTTCCTGGCTGACCATCTCTTGGCTCTTGCGCAGCGCCTCGTTGGCCGCGGCCAGGACCAGGTCCTGCAGCATCTCGATGTCCCCTTCGGACACCACCTCGGGCTCGATCCGAATGGACACCAACTCCTGTCGGCCATTGGCCACGGCGACGACCATGCCGCCGCCGGCCGAGGCCTCGACCGTCCGGGAGGCCATCTCCTCTTGCAGTTTAGCGATCTTGGATTGCAGTTGCTGGGCCTGCTTGAGCATATTACCCATTCCCTTCATCTCGATCCTCCCAAAAACACGAGTTCAGCCCTTGGGCGTGACCTCGACGATTTGACCTTGAAACATGTCCACCACCTCACCCACCCGGGGGTCGGCCTCGACCAGTTCGGAAGGTTCGGCCGGGCCCGCATCGCGGCCGGTCGGCTCTTCCGTGGCGTCACCGTTGACCCACCGGAGGGTCACCCGCCGGCCGCGGGCCCGAGACAGGGCCTCGGTCAGCTTGGCCTTCACCTCGGGGCGGTCAAGCTCTTCCCTGGCCAGGGGATTTGCCGGCCGGGCGACGACGATCTCGTCCTCCCCGGCCTCGACCAGGCGACAGGCCCGCAGCCCCGCCCGGGCCGTGGGGCCCACCTCAGCCGCAGCCGCCTCGAGGAACCCGGTCCACCAATCGCCCCGGGGCGAAGGCGGTCCCTCTCCCGGCCCGGCGGGCGCCGCCGACCCCTCGGCCGGCCCGACTCCCGGGGACACGTCGGCCTCCTGACCCATTTGCCGCATCCGACGCAAAATGTCGTCCAAGGGCAACACCGGGGGCAAGGCGGTCAGTTTGAGCACCGTCATTTCGACCACCAGCCGGGGATGGGCGGTGTAGCGCAGGCCTTCCTCGCCGGCCAGCAGACCGTCCACCATCTGCAGCACGTCCTCGAGGCTGACCGGCGACGCCTGGGCCGTCAGGGCCTCCAGCTCGTCAGCGGTCAGTTCCAGGTCCTCCTGGGGATCGGACATGACCTTGACCAGCATCAACCGCCGGAAATGACCCAGCACCGAGGCGAAAAACGTCTTCATCTCCACGCCGAAGCCGAACGCCGCCTCGACCTCGGCCAGGCCGGCCGCGGCGTCCCGGGCGATGATCGCCCCGGCCAGCCGGTAAATGACCTCGGCGCTGACCAGGCCCAGGGCCTCGGCCACCTGGTCCGCGGACAGCGCCTCGCCGGCAAAGCTCAGCATCTGGTCAAAGAGCGACAGGGCGTCGCGGACCGAACCTTCGGCCTCCCGGGCAAGCAGGCGCAGCGATTCCTCGGGCAGGGACACCCCTTCGGCCGCGGCGATCTTGACCAGCCGCTCCAGCAGCAGCGCCGCGGAAACCCTCTTAAAATCGTGGCGCTGACACCGCGACAGGATGGTCACCGGCACCTTGTGGGGCTCGGTGGTGGCCATGATGAACGACACGTGGGCCGGGGGCTCCTCCAGGGTCTTTAGTAACGCGTTGAACGCCTCCCGGGTCAGCATGTGGACTTCGTCGATGATCATTACCTTGTGCCGGGCCCGGGCCGGCAGATACCGGATGTTTTCCCGAAGCTCCCGGATCTCGTCGATCCCCCGGTTCGACGCGCCGTCGATCTCGATGACGTCCACCGACGTACCGGCGCGAATGTCCCGGCACTCGACGCATTGATCGCAGGGCGTGACCACCGGGCCGTCGCCCCCCTCCACGCAGTTGAGGCACTTGGCCAGGATGCGGGCCACCGAGGTCTTGCCGACCCCCCGGGCCCCGGCGAACAGGAAGGCGTGGGCCAGCCGGTCGCCTTGGATGGCCCCCCTCAGGGTGCGCGTGACGTGATCCTGCCCGACGACGTCCTCGAAATTTTGAGGACGCCAGCGCCGGGCCAGCACTTGATAGGACATGCTTGATGATTATCACACGCATCGGCCAAAGGCAAGGGACAAGGGCAGGACGCGAATTCGATATCTAGTTATTTTAAATGGTTATATTTCGGGGGCCAACGAACTGATTCGCACGTCATCGACTGGACCGGCTAAAACCCGAAAACGGATTTCGGCTCAGACCAAGTCCTTCATCACGTCCTGCAGCATCCGGTCAGCAACCTTGCGGGCGTCCACCTCGTAGCGGCCCTCGTCGAGTTGGGCCTTGATCTCGGCCACCTTATCGGCGCGTGTCTCGGCCGCGCCGGTGGTCGCCTCCTTGGCCCGGGCCACCTCGCGGGACGCCGTGGAGATCTCGACCCGGTCACCCTGACGGGCGACCTGGTCCTGCTGCTCCTGGCGCCGCCGCTCCTCGGCCTCCTTGGCCGCGGCGGTGTCCTTTTGGTTGCTTACCTGCACCTGCTGAGGGCCGTAAGCGTCAGAGACCTTCATGCCAAACTACCTCAGACCATGTTGTCGTCTATGGTCTCGGAAATGATTTGATAGAGGCGATCGGCCAGCCTGGCCGAGTCCTCCGTAGCCAGCGTGGCCGCCACTTCGCCCGTGTTCGGGTGGACGACCACGAAACTGAGTTCTCCGCTCTTCTCGTCTTGAGCCACCTCCAGGGGGTGTCCCACTTCCTGGGACAACCGGTTCAAGGCCTCCTGTTCGAGTCCTTGCTCCAGGCCGGGGTGGTGGGTGGTCAGGTTGGCCACGATCTGGGCGGCGATGGTGTCGATCACCGTCTGGCGCCGGGCCCCGACCGAGAGACTAACCTGATCGGCCACCTCAGGGGGGAGCGCCGCCCGGCCTGACCGCAGACGACGGCCCCGGGACACCTGACGGCCGTACGTCCGCATGACATCACGGACGTTGTGCGTCGTGACGGTCATGGCGCTCCACTCCTTGACGCTTACTGTATCGGCACCTCCTGCAACTAACTTTAGGCCTTTTTGGCCAAAAAAGCCAGGTCGGCGCGAATGAAACCCCCTGGGTCGGCCCTGGACCGCCCCCCCCGAGCCCTAGTAAAAAAGTTGCCCGGACAAGGGCCATATGTTATTCTATAATCGAGGTCAGTCCCGGGTCAAGACCCCTCGAGGGCGCGACAAATGGTCGAGGCCGTCAAAAAGATATCCGCTGTCCGGCCGGTCGAGGCCTGGGCCAATCTATCGGCCCAGGTCAGGCGAACGCGGCTGAGCGCCCGGCAGCGCCAGGGCCGGCAACAGCGGACGCCCACCCAGGAGACCATCCTCCGCCAGACCACCCGCCTTCACCTGGACGAGAAGCAGATTTCGCTAAGTGACGGGTACACCCGTTTGGAGGCCCGGCACCGCCGCCTGGAGATGGTCCAGGTCCAGGAGCAGATCACCCGGCGCTATGGTCCAACCGGCGAGTTCAGGCAGTTGGTCGATGCCTCGCGGCCGGTTGTTCGTGAGCCGAGTTTTTCAGGCGCGGTGGTTGTGCCCCGGCCCGAGGTGTTGGCCCTGCCGATGCCGACGCCCCAGGCGATGACGAATGCGGCGGTATCAGCGGCGGCATACGAGCGCACCGGGCTGACGCCCGCGCCCCTGCCCGGCGGACAGGTCAACCGACTGGCTTAGCGTTGCAATACTGATCGATCAGCCGCCCACGCACCCCACAGACCTTGTATATTTAGTCGCGACGTTTACCTGTCTAAAATGATTTGGGCTTCTTCGGTGGCTTTTCAGCCTCCTGGTACTTCTGATCGATCTCGGCTTCCCGTCTGGCCGTGACGGCAACTCGAATAATTTTTCTTCCCTTCTGAATCGACCGCGATTTTTTTGCCGGCGGCCGGATGCCTGGCCGGGCTTATTCGGGTAGCCGACCCGCCGAAAAATCTGTAATCTTGGCCCATGACCCGTTTCGAAAGGACCGCCTCTTTCCTGGGGCTCAACCGGGGCATGGCCGGGATGCTGGCCATGGTCGTCCTGGTGGGCCTGGGCGAGAGGATGGCCGAGCGTTTTTTGCCGGTCTATTTGATGGCCCTGGGCGGCGGGGCCTTGTCCGTGGGGATCCTAAACGGCCTGGATAATCTGCTGTCCGCCCTGTACTCGTTTCCGGGCGGGTATCTGTCGGATCGCCTGGGGACCAAACGGGCGTTGATGGTCTTCAACCTGATGGCCATGGCCGGCTTCGGCCTGGTGATTTTGGTTCCGGCCTGGTGGGCGGTGATCGCGGGCGCGGCCTTGTTCATGTCCTGGACGGCCATTTCCCTGCCCGCGACCATGAGCCTGGTGGCCCGAGTGTTGCCCCAAAAAAAGCGGACCATGGGCGTGTCCATGCACTCGTTGGTCCGGCGTCTGCCCATGGCCCTGGGACCGCTGTTGGGCGGGCTGTTCATCGGCCTTTTCGGCACCCGAACCGGGGTGCGACTGGCCTTTGTGGTGGCGTTTATCCTGGCAATGGTGGCGCTGGTTTTACAACAACGGCTGATCGAGGACGATGAAGGCCGGAGCGATAAAAAATCGGGCTCCGGCCGGCGTTTGAACCTGTTCAAATCGCTGCATTTGATCAACCCGCCGCTCAGGCGACTACTGGTGTCGGACATCCTGATCCGGTTTTGCGAGCAGGTGCCTTACGCCTTTGTGGTCATCTGGTGCATGAAGACCATTGCCTCGCCGGTGAGCGCCTTTCAGTTCGGGGTCTTGACGGCCATCGAGATGGTCACGGCCCTGCTTATTTACATCCCGGTGGCCCATTTCGCCGACCGGGGGGCCAAGAAGCCGTTGGTGGTGATGACGTTCGTGTTTTTCACCTTGTTTCCGCTGGTGTTGCTGTTCAGCCGATCCTTTCCCGTGCTGGCGATGGCGTTCGTGTTGCGGGGCTTGAAGGAGTTTGGCGAGCCGACCCGCAAGACGCTGATCATGAACCTGGCGCCCGAGGGGGCCAAGGCGGCCACCTTTGGCCTGTACTATTTGATTCGGGATGCCGTGGTGTCTGTGGCGGCCTTTGGCGGGGCGTTCTTGTGGATGATCTCGCCAACGGTTAATTTTCTGACCGCGTTCGGCTGCGGCGTGATTGGAACACTTTTTTTCGCTTTCCGTGGCAAGGACGTTGACCCTGGACCCGGCCCAGCCGTCGCCGACGCCCCAGGCGATGACGAACGCGGCGTGGTCAGCGGCGGCGTACGAGCGCACGGAGCTGCCGCCCGCCCCCCTGCCCGGCGGGCAGGTCAATTTATTGGCTTGAGCCGACTGAGTCCCATCCGTTATGGTAACTCCAATCCATTTTCCCCCATACCCACCTTTTAACCATCACTGTTAATCCATTTCAAGGAAATTTATTAGTCTTGACTGAAGCTTTTCCGAATTTATTATCTGGCATTCCCAAATTGTTAAAGTTTTCCAGCCAAGTTTGCGCAATTCCCGCTTATGGGATTCGTCCCTTTTCCTATTTCTCTTTATTTTGTTTATCCAATATTCTTCATTGGTTTTTGGTATGCGATTCCCTCGTACGCACCCATGTCCATGCCAAAAGCAACCATTGACAAAGATTACTTTCCGCCGTGATGGGAAAATAAGGTCTGGCTTTCCAGGCAAATCACTCCCATGAAGTCGATATCGGTAACCGAGTCGGTGAACAAGAGAGCGAACGGCCTTTTCTGGCGTCGTGTCTTTTCCTCGAACACGGCTCATGATCCAGCTACGTTTTCTTTTCGAAAATACGTCTGTCATTTCCCAACCTTGATTCTAAGGCTGGGATCGGTCTCGCATTCTTTCACTATGTTATTATATTCGTTGACTAGTTGCTTGGCGGTAATACGCCTGCCAGCTTGGGCGAACTTGCCAAGTTCGTATAGGTTTCCTGCGACAAATTGTTCTGCCTCAAAAACATCGAGTCTCTCCGAGATGCCCCCCTGCTCCGCTAGCCCATATGCGAGACCTTCACCTTTTCTCGTCGTGATAATGATTGGTCTCAGACTATTGTCTAGGTTTCTTTTACATTTACGCATCAATGCCTCCGTTGGGGAGGTTGTGACGTGTATTGCCACGTCTTCAAAAACAAAATCCCCTTCTCTCCCCGAAGACTCATCAGCCACGGATGCTCCGTGGTGTTCAATGGAGTACTCTATCAACAGGTTTAGCTTTGCTCCGACCAAGTGCTGAAGTATTGTACCGACGTATGTACTTCCTGGGTATTGCGATTGTCGTTTTTCTGCCTGTTCCAATAAGTCACGAATAACAGATCGAAGAGACTTGGACTCATCGAAGCGTAGAACCAATGGCTTGCTTGCGAAAAACTCCCTTACCCGTTCGACCCACCAGCCTTCTACGAAATCTAAGTCTACAGAACACTGTGAATTGAGGTCATTTAGGAATTGAACATACTTCCTCATATTTCCTACACTACCACGGCTTGTTCTTGAACCCTCTTCCGCCAGAACCCTAAAAATTCCATAATCCTTAAGTACCGCCTGAACAGCGTTCTTTCCTAGGCCCTTAACCTGTGTGCGTGATTTCGCCACCAACTTTTCTGGGTTCAACGGTAAGCCAAATTTCTTAGCATGTCTTGTAACAAAAAGCGCCACACATAGAGGACCTTTATTCTTCATCCTATTTGTATTTGCGAATTCATGTAAAGACGAATCCAGAATCATTTGTCATACTCCAACGCGTTTTCAGCAAGGGGCACGAGAATATGTCGGGCAAGGTAGCGCGTGACGGGCACCGCGACAGCATCGCCCATTGCTCGATACCCATCATTATAAGAACCTGGGATATTATATCCTTTTCTGACACCCATAAGAGCGGCCGTCTCCTTCACGGTTAAAAGTCGGGTTTTGATCGATCCTTTATGAGAAATAACTAGATATTGACGGCTACTGCCCCCCTCTGGTGTTCTGAGGCATCCCGCAATTCCATCAAACCGCAGTTCAAGAACCTGCCTCCCATGACGAATACGTTTATATCCCGGAAATACAGTTTGACCTTTCCTCCTCTCTTCCTCCATTTTTTTTCGATGCTTTTCCGGAATGAGAGAAATGAGATATTTTGTTTTCTCTTCGTCATCACAGGCTGCATTGAAATCGATTACGTCTTCAAGAGTTTTTCTTGGCGAGGACGAAGGTTCCGGCAAACGCCACCAAATCCAATTATTCAAACCTTTGGCTGCTTTTTTTATGGATGCTGAGTGGCACCATAAAGGCACCTTAGATTCAAGTTCTTTATTAATAATTTCACGTTGCGCTGCGATAACAAAAACCCTCTTTCTAGATTGAGGCACCCAATAGGAAGCGTCCAAAAGGACAGCCCCGACAAAATATCCTCTTTTGACAAGCGCATTGTGCAAGCTACGATAATGAAGCCCTCCCGAGGCAGAAATGAGGCCAACTACATTTTCCGCCACTGCTATGGGCGGTTTTTGCTTCATCTCGTCCATCACCCTCAGCCAATGCCAAACTAGACCGCTCCGAGGGCTCGAAATACCATTCATATTACCAGCCAAAGAAAGATCTTGGCAGGGAAAGCTCCCCCAAGACAAAGTCGCCTTTGGCAAATCCCTTCCACGAATTTTCTCAATTGGGCCTAATTTAAATAATTCTATTGGATGGTTAGCGTAAAATACGGCAGCCTTTTTTTTGCTGTTATCGTTTGCCCAGACAGTATTGAAATAGCCCTTTAACCCTTCACATACTAGGCCGCTACCCGCGAAAAAGTCTAAGAATGTCGGCAGGGTTTTGTCCTTGAGACGAGGATGTCTAGTCTCTTGGAGCGCTAAACCTAGTTGCTTAGACAATTAACACCCCAATATCTTGTATTCCATTTTAAAAAATTACTACACACCGCCCATTTAATCAAGCAAAAAAGGGGCATATTTGCTGACAATCCGGCCCAGGCGCCGGGAACGCCTGGGCGGTCCGCCCCACCGGGCGGTGCCACGGACTGAACCGCCACCTACCGCACCCGCGAATCAATGTGCCCACTGGCACTCAGTATCCTTTGAGGTCGCGGTGGGCGTTGCCGTTCTCGTCGTAGCAGCGGCCGGAGTTCGAGTGGCAAAACGAGGCGTGGGACGACACCGCACCGCATTTCTTGCGGGACGGCCAGTCGGCCAGGATTTCCGCGCAAATCCGGCGCGCCTGTTGGCGGTCCTCCCAGGAATCACTGCCATTGCGGCCATAACAAAAATAATAACCAGCCGGGGTGTAGTGCAGCCGGTAGCACTTGGCCGCGGCCACGCCGGACAAACCAACCAGCACCAGCGCCAGGGACAAGGCCAGGCAGCGGATCAGCTTCATGATTTGGACCTCTCGATAGACTACGCTTGCTCGTTTGCAGGGACGCGAGACCAGTATACCCGAGGTCAGACTTCTTGGGTCAAGTTGGGGCAACTAGCGGCCGATATACATCTAAGGAGGCAAGTGGATCGGTCTATGCTGTCATCCGTCAGTCCAAATCCGTTCAGCGCCTATCTGTCCAACCGGCAGGGCTTTGACCAGTGGTCACGGGTCAGCCGGATCACCACCAACCTCACCCGGGCTTTTAGTAAGATAGGCCGGGACCCGGGCGCCAAAAAAATCTCCCTGGGCCTCAGCCTGGACGAGCAAAACCTGCTTTTCTCACTAAAAAACGGGACCGTCGGCCGGGCCCTGCTGGGCGCGACCCTGATCACCGCCGCCTCCCGGACCATCGGTTCATCAGGGGGTTTCCAGACGCGGTACACCCCGGGCCGTCTGTCATCCTCCACCGGCCTGCTGATTGCCTATCAGGGCCCCAACCTGGTCCGCTCCACCCGGCTCGATACCGTGGTTTAGCCCGGGCTCTAGCCCGCCGATGCTTTCACGGCCAGCCGGCCCTTAAGCCCCCGGGCCCAGGTCCGGATCAGCTTCCAGTTCCGGTAATCACCGGCCTTGATCCCCTTCTTCCGCATCTTGGAGCGCATGATCATCCGCATCATCAGCGACAGCTTGCCGTAATCCAGGGTCCCGGAGAACATCCCCAGATCCCGCGGCTTCACCTCCGGGACCGCCCGGAGCACGGAGTTCATGTACTTGCGGGCCAGCCGCCGCGTTTCGTGCTGGGGCTGGCTGAGGGCCAGGCAGGTCAGAAAATAGGCCGTTGGAATTTTCTGCAGGGTCCCCTTGTGTTTCTCCACGAACTCGATGGCCTCGGGCAGCCAGGCCCCGCGGCGCACCGCGCTGCCGACGATCACCGCTCGGTAGGCACGAATATCCTTGACGTGGCTCAGCAGGCGGACATCCACCCGAGCCCCGCCTTTACAGAGTTCGCGGCCGATGGCCTCGGCCACGCCGCCGGTCGACCCGCAGCGGCTGGCGTAGGCCACCAGGATGCGACCCCCGGCCGCCCGGGGCAGCCCGCAGCTGGTTTCCGCGAATTTGATGTTCGCCGCCTGGCCAACGGCCGGGATCAGCAGCCCGCCCCCGAGCGCGGCCCCCGCGCCGAGAACGGCCCCGTTTTTCAGAAAACTTCTCCGGGAATGATCCATGGTCCCCCTCCGCGATGAATAACCTTTAACCCACAAGTCGCGGACCAGGGGCGATCGGTTACATTCATCCGGCAGATCAACACCAGGAACCGGCTGCGGTTTGGCGGGCCATGGTTCGGGGCGGTATACTTGAAAAAAAGGGCCGTTGGCGGGCGGGTGATGAACGGCCGGATAGGAGGTGGGTCGATGGGTCACATCGGACCAAAAAACCGGCAACGGGCGAGGCTCGCGGCCGGGATCGTCATCCTCGGTGTTGTCATGGCGGGGGTTGGGTGCGCCTCCTACGGCCTGGTCACCCGGGCCGGGGTCGCCCCGGGGGCTTTACCGCGCATCCTGGACAACCCCGGGAAATACACTGCCTTTGGCTGCGCCCCGACCACCGGCCCCCGGGCCGGCGAGTGGGTGGCGATGTACTGGGACGTCCGGGGCGACGGGGTCAAGATCGTCGGCGAACGGATTCCGTCACCCGACCGCGACCGCTGGCAGCGCCTCGAACTTAGCCAGGTGGACCAGGTCTGGCGGGCCATCCTCGGTCTGGTCCGGCAGAACGAGACCTTCACGCCGCGCCTCTACCGGATTGTCAGCGAAAAGGGCCGGACCATCGGCTACTACTATTCGGCCATCTGGGGGTGGCACGCGCCGGTGATCAAGGTCCGCCCGGGGCTCTACACCATCCGCGAGGTCAACCTCGAGAAATTCAAGTGGGGCGACGACCCGCCGTTGATGAGGCTCGGCATCGGGTTCCAGGCCCTTTAATCCTGCACTTTCCAGGCTCCAACTTCGCCCCTCGATCAGGATATCAACGTCTTCTCACGAGTCCCCATGCATGATTCGGGTTGAGTCGAGTTCGACGCCTCACTTGGACAAATAGCCGTCCTCCAGGGACCGGACCAGGGCGGTCATCGCCTCGTAATAGGGGGTGCTGACCCCGGTCTCCCGGGCGTACTCCACCACCTTGCCGCCCAGAAAATCTATCTCCGTGGGCGTCTTGTTGGCGATATCCACGCACATCGAGTCCTTGTGGGCGCCCACCTTGTCCAAATAGGCCATGGCCTGATCAAAGTAGTCGTCGCCCAGGTCGTAGCCCTTGGCCTTGGCCACGGCCAGGATCTCTTGAATACAGTTCTCGGCGATCATCCGCGTCGGCGGAAATTCGAGGGAGCCCTGGATGGTCCGGTCGGTCACGGCGCAGATCGAGGCCATGGAGCACTTCATGATCATCTTCTTCCAGACGTAGAGCTTGATGTCGTCCACCGGCTCGGTGTCCAGGCCGGCCCGGGTGAAGGCGTCGGCCAGGTCCCGGCCCTGCTCGCGGCCGGCCGGGTCCACCGGTCCCAGGTGGTTGGGTCGGTTGAAGAAGAAGGTCTCCACCCGGCCGGGGGCCTTCTGGGCCGCGCCCAGATTGAGCGACATCCGAAAGGCCGACCTCGGCCCGAAGCGCTCGGCGATCAGGTCCTCGGTGCCCAGCCCGTTGTGGGTGCTCACCAGGGCCGTGCCCTCTTCCCAAACCGCCTTCAACTGGTCGAGGACCCGGGGCAGGTGGAAGGTCTTGGTGGCGATGAACACGGCGTCCAGGGAGCCCCGGTCGACCTCCTCGAGGCCGGCCGCGAAATTTTTCACCGGGACCTGGTAGGAAATCGCGCCCGAAATGGTGATGCCGTCATTGAGGACCCGTTCCCGAGCCCCGGACGCGGGGTCGATCAACAGCGTGTCCGGGTTCTCGGTGAGCAGGGCCGCCGCCAGCACGGCGCCGGTGGCCCCGATCCCCACCACGGCGTATTTGCCTGAATCCATGCTCGAATCCCCCTAATTTCATTTTATCACCCAAATCCGCGGCCCAATGGCCTCCAAGCGGCCCGGGACCGAGGCCCCGAGGCGACGTCAGGCCTCGGCCCGGGAGCCTGCCGCCTCCGAGTGGACTTCCTCGCGCAGGATGATCCGCGCGTCCACGATGCGGACCCCGTTTTCGTAGGCAATGACCGGGTTGAGGTCCATCTCCTCGATCTCCGGGTAGGCCTCGACGATCTCCGAGCAGAGGAGCAGCAGCCGCTGGAGGGCGTTCTTGTCATAAGGGGGACGCCCCCTGGCCCCGTTCAGGATGGGGGCGGAGCGGATGTCCTCCATCATGTGGCGGGCCGAGCGCGGCGAGATGGGCAGCACCCGGAAGGAGACGTCCTTGAGGATCTCGACCATCACCCCGCCCAGGCCGAACATGATGACCGGCCCGAACTGATCGTCGATCTTGGTCCCGATGATGACCTCGAACCCCGGCTCGGCCATGGCGGTGACCATCACGCCGCGGATATCGGCCCCGGTGTTGTAGCGCCGGGCGTTGTCCATGATCTCCCCAAAGGCCTGGTGGACCTCGCCCTTGGTGAGCAGATTGAGGCGCACACCGCCGGCGTCGCTCTTGTGGAGGATGTCCGGGGAGACGATCTTGAGGGCCACCTCACCCCCTAATTTGTGGGCGATCTTGACGGCCTCATCAGCCGTGGTGGCCAGGGCGTCGGCGGTCACCGGCGCCCCGTGCAGCCCGAAAAGGCGCTTGGCCTCCGGTTCGAGAAGGAACCGGTGGCCTTGCTCCCGGGCGTCATGGATAATCCGTCGGCCTTCGGGTTTGGCCTTGGCGTGCCACTTGAACACGAAGTTGACCTTGGCGTGATATTCCTTGAGGTAGCGCCCCCGCTCGGCCAGGGCGCCGACGCAGGTGCAGGCCACGTCCAGGGAGTCGTAAACCGGGATTTGATAGTAGCGCAACAGGTCCAGGGCGTGGGGTTTGGCCGAACTGAAAAGGCTGTGGACCACGATCGGCTTTTGACGCTTGTCCACCAGCTTGCCTAGTTGATGGGCGGCGTCCTCCTCTTTCCAGGACAGGCTCTCGGCAAAACGAATCCCGTAGCCCCCGAACAGCCCGACCATCATCAGCCCGCCCACGTTGTGGTCCTTGAGGATGATGCGGGCGCATTCGGCAAACAGGGACGGATCGGCGTCGGTCCCGCCGGCCACGTCCACCGGATTCCTCAGGGTGGCGGTGAAGGGCAGGATCTCCTTGAGCCTGGCCTGGGTCTTGTGGTGCAGCTCGGGAATGGTTAGGCCCTGGTCGGACAGGATGTCGGCGGCGATGGTGGCGTGCCCGCCGCCGTCGGCCAGGATGGCCACCTGGTTGTTCTTGAGGGGCGGCAGACTGGCCAGGGTCTCGGCCACCGGAAAGAGGGCGTCCGATTTCTCGACGACGATGATGCCCGCCCTCTGGAAGGCACTGCGCGCCACCTCGGAAATCCCCGCCAGGGCGCCCGTGTGCGACCCGGCCGAGCGCTGGCCCGTGGCCGAGCGTCCGCCCTTGAGCAGAATGATCGGCTTGTGCAGGGTGGTCTTGTAGGCCTCTTGGAGAAAGCGGCGCCCGTCCCGCATACCCTCGACGTACATCAGCACGGCCTTGGTGTCCGGATCGTCCCGGAAGAACTCCAGGTATTCGTGGAACCGGACGTCCGATTCGTTGCCCACGCCGACGTAGTATGCAAAACCTTTGCGGCTCTTGAGCCGGGCCTCGGTGATCAGGGACAGGGCCATGTTGCCGCTCTGGGAAACCAGGGCGATGTCACCGGGGGGGGCGTCGTGCAGGCCCACCAGATTCAGTTTGGTCTTGAGATTCATAATGCCCGAGGTGTTGGGGCCGATGACGCGGACGCCGTGCTCGTGAGCCGCCCGGATCAGGTCTTCCTCGAGTCTTTGGCCCTCCTCACCCAGTTCCCGGAAGCCGCCGGCGATGATGACCGCCCCGGCCACGCCCTTTTGGCCGCAATCCTCCAGCACCGCGGTAATGGTTGCGGCCGGGGTGGTGATCAGGGCCAGGTCGACGGGGTCCTCGATGTCGGAGACCTTGGCGTAACAGGGGAAGCCCAGGACTCTCTTTTCACGGGGATTCACCGCGTAGATTTTACCCTCGAACTTCTCGTCCAAGAGGGTGCGGATGGCCTGAAAGCCCCGCTTGGTTTCCACCCGGGACGCGCCGACAACGGCCACTGATTCCGCGTTCAGGATCCTGTCCAGTGACATCGGTCCTCCTTCAGTCCATATGAGAGCGTTGCAAAAGTCGTCCTGACTTTTGCAACCAAGGACTTACAAAAAGCGTGGTTTTTGTAAGTCCTTCAAATCGCTACGGTTTAAAAACCTTCGCATTTGCCGGGACGTCCATGTCCCGGGTATGAGAGCGTTTTACAACGCTCTCCCTAGGTCCGTTTACGCCCTTCAAAGCGCGCCAGGGATTCCCGGCGTTCCGAGGTGGACACGCAAGCCAGGCAGGCCTCGATCTCGTAGTCCATCAGGGCCTCCAGGCTCACCTCGCCGGCCATTTGAAGGCCCCTCTTAATCATCCTGATGGAAAACGAGGAGTTCCCGGCGATCTCGACCGCCATTTCCCGGGCCGTGTCCATCAGCCGGTCGCCCGGCACGGCCAGGTTGACCAGTCCGATCCGTTCGGCCTCGCGGCCGTCGATGTTGCGGGCCGTGAAGAGCAGTTCCCGGGCCTTGCCCGGGCCGATCAGGTCCTGAATGAGCCGCATCGCCCCGCCGGTGACCGACGAACTGACCCGGGCCTCGGGCGACCCGATCCGGGCGTCCTCGGCGGCGACGCGGATGTCGCAGGCCAGGGCCAGTTCGTAACCAGAGCCCAGGGCGAAACCGTTGATGGCGGCGATGGTCGGCTTTTCAAAGCGGATG
>JAHJDS010000451.1 GCA_018812395.1 Pseudomonadota bacterium | reverse complement strand
CTCGGTGATGGGCAGGGCCGAGGTGTTGGTCGCGAAGATCACCTCCGGCCGACAGAGGACCTCCAGTTTCTTCCAGATCTCCTGCTTGACCTCCATGTCCTCCAGCACCGCCTCGATCACCAGGTCGGCATCCCGGCAATCGTCCAGGGAGGTGGTGGTCCTCAGCTGGCCCGCGATCATCCGGTCCAGATCGGCCGGCGTCATCTTCTTCTTCTTGATGGGGTAGGCGAAGGTCTTGCGGACCGCGGCCACGCCCTTTTCGACGGCGGCGTCGTTGATGTCCCAGAGGATGGCCGAAAAGCCGTTGGCCAGAAGCAGGTTGACGATGCTTGATCCCATCACCCCGCCGCCGAGCATGGCCACGGTCTTGATCGGGGCGGGCTTTTGGCCCTTGGTCCGGTCGAGCTTGCCCGCGGCCCGGGTGTTTAGGAAGATGCCGATCAGGTTCTTGGCCACATCGGATACGGCGCAATCGGTAAAGAGCCCCACCTCGCGCTCGACGTCGGCCTCGATGTCGTAGGTCAGGCCCTGCTGCATGGCGTCGATGGCCTTGAAGGGTGCGGGATAGTTGTCCTTGGCCTTCTGGTAGGTCATCATCCGGCTGCCGTTGAGCACGTACATCTTCTCGGCGTGGCTGGGCAGGCGGGTGAAGCGGTTTCTGGTGCGGCGGTCATCGAGGCGGATTTGTTTTTTGACGAATCGGCCGGCGGCCTTGATGGCGGCCGCGACGAGCCCCTCCGCCGGGACCAGTTCGTCCACCAGGCGCCGGGAAAAAGCCTTGTCGGCCTTGATGGGCCGGCCGATCAGGATCATCTCCACGGCGTTGGGGAGACCAATCAGCCTCGGCAGGCGCTGGGTGCCGCCGGCGCCGGGGATGAGGCCGAGTTGGACTTCGGGCTGGCCCAGGCTGATGCCGGGCACGGCGATCCGGTAGTGGCAGGCCATGGCGAACTCGAGGCCGCCGCCCAGGCAGTTGCCGTTGATGGCGCAGACGATCGGCTTGGGCCCCGTCTCGAGCCGGTTCATGGCCTGGGCGAAGGTCAGGGCCACCTGCTTGATCTGGTCCCGGTCCTCGGCCTTTTGGAGCTGGGTGATGTCCGCCCCGGCGATGAAGTTCCGGCCCGTGCCCGTGACCACCACGGCCCTAACGTCGTCGTCGCCGAAGGCCCCGATAATGGTCTCGAAAAGCTTCCGGGCGAAGTGGTCGGTCAACTGGTTGACCGGCGGATTGTCGAGGGTCAGCACGGCCACGCCGCCCCGTCGTTCAACCTTGACCGTCTCGGTGTTCTTGCTCACGGCCTTCGCCTCCCTATCCCTTCTGGAGCTGGTTCGACTCTTCGTCTCTGAGCGCTTTGCGCCGGATTTCGCCCACGGCCGACTTGGGCGGCGAGTCCCGGAAGGGGGCGGCTGGGCGGATGGAGACCCACCCGATCGCCCTGGCTCACCCCCAGGGCCCCCAGGGCGTCGGTCAGGCGCAGCGCCTGGAGCCTGAGCCGCCGGAAGGTCGTGGTCGAACCGAAAAATTCCAGGGCCGGCTTGTCGGGGAGACCGGCCACCGGCCTCTGGAGCAGATCTCCGACCGATATCCGCGGATAGCGGATGGTGGTCGGAACGCCCCCATCGTCGTGCCGGCGCCAAGGCCCGGGTTCCTGGTCGTCCCCTGTCAGAGTCATCGGGCCTTGAGGATTACCCTGGCCGGGCGTGACACCTGACCACTGTTGGGCCGGCGGGATCGGGATTCCCTGGCGAGCGCCCCCACGGGTTGGGATTTACTATATTGGCGCCTGACTGTAAAGAGTTTTGTTATGCTTTCTGGAAAAAAAACATATCCGTGCCCCAAATCGGAGTTATTTTTGGCGATCATGGTTGTATATTTTTCCAATATCAGATTGATGCCTGGATATCGACCAAAAACATATAGGTATGGGTTGATTCTTGATAGTTTTTTTATGGTCAGACTATGAAATCGCTTGACATTGAAATGGCCGGAATCTAGATTAGGGCCGGTGGCCGATGGCCGCCTCAAACCGAACCGCCCGTCACCCGGGCCGGAACGTCGCCGGCGCCCTAGTGCCCCGGGGCGTCGGCGCCCGGGCCACGAACAGGGAGCAACGCCATGTCCGGCCGATCAAAAAGCCAGGACCGCCGCGAACGCATCCTCGACGTGGCCACCACCGTCTTCGCCCAAAAAGGCTACCACGAAACGACCATCGCCGAGATCGCCCAGCTGGCCAAGGTCTCCGAGGCCACCATCTATGAGTATTTCTCCAGCAAGGAAGGCGTCCTGTTCGCCATTCCCCTGGTCGCGACGCGCCGCCTGAACAAATACGCGGTCAGCCACCTGAAGTTGATCAGCGGCACGGCCAACCGTCTCCGGGCGACCGTCTACCTCTACCTCGACCTCTACGAAAACAACCCGGACTACGCCGCGGTGGCGCTCTTGATTTTGAAGCCCAACTTCCGCTTCCGCGAGACCGAGGCCTACCGGTTGATCCGGGAGGGATTTCGGGCCACCACCAAGACCATCAAGGACGGTATCGCCTCGGGCGAACTCCGGTCCGACCTGGACCCGTACGTCATCCGGTCGATGATCTTGGGCGCCGTGGACCACGTCACCACCAACTGGCTGATGAGGGGCCGCCAAGGCTCGATCGTCGATATGGTCGACCCGCTGATCGCCGGGGTCATGGAGGGCATTCTGGCCCCGGCCTCCGGCGGCGCGGCGGTGACCCGGACCCGGTGGAACGATTGGAAGGGGACCGGGACCGCCAAATCGTCGT
Organism: Pseudomonadota bacterium; assembly: GCA_018812395.1. GTDB lineage: Bacteria > Desulfobacterota > Desulfarculia > Desulfarculales > JAHJDS01 > JAHJDS01. The sequence goes on along the minus strand of JAHJDS010000451.1, from coordinate 478 downwards.
TAGAGTAGATCCCGACCTCCAAGGGGATCTGACCCCGGCCGCCGGGGCGGCGGCCGTCGGAGGCCGGATCCCGTGGCCGCGGGGGCGGGGTGATCGTTTTTCGGGGGCTTGAAAAGGGTTTTCCCTTTGGACGCTCGGCCGAGCGTCAACGGAATGGTTCGGGGAAAACCGAACTTTTGGACTAAGGAGGGAAGGGAAGATGAAACGAAAATGGATCCTCACGATCTTGGTCATGGCGTCGTTCCTGCTGGCGGCGACGGTCGGCCCGGCCCTGGCGGCCAGGGTCATCAAGATCGGCGTCCTGGGGCCCATGGCCTTTGTCCAGGGCAAGGGCCACTGGAACGGCGCCATGATGGCCGCCGATGCCATCAACGGGGCCGGCGGCGTCATGGTCGGCAACAAACGGTACCGGATCAAGCTGATCAAGATCGACACCAATGAGTTCGTGAGCGTCGCCGACGCCACCAACGCCGTGGAG
>JAHJDS010000450.1 GCA_018812395.1 Pseudomonadota bacterium | reverse complement strand
GTCTGGGCCGCCAGCCAGTGCAGCCGAGCCGAGGCGGGGTCGTCGGCCAGTTCCAGGTCGAGCAGACGGCGGTTGCGCTCGTACTTGCGGCCGGCGGCCTCGGGGTCGTACCCGGTGTGAATCAGCCGGACGTCCAGGTCCACCGGCGGTTTGATATAACCCACCGGCGTCTCGTGAATCCGTCCCTGGAAGCGGATCCCCGGCCCACGCCGGAGCAGGCGAATCAGCCGGTGCCGGCCCATGACTTGGCCGCCCTGGTCCACGTTGTCGATGATCACCCGGCCCGCCTCCAGGCCCGGCAGGCCGGCGGCCTTTCTCAACTTGGGCGCGTCAACGGCCGGCAGCCGTTCGTCGGCGTCGATGAAGAACGCGAACCGGCCCCGGGCCTTTTTTAGGGCGAAGTTGCGGGCCGCCGAGAAATCGTCGTCCCAAGGACGATGAAAAATGCGGGCCCCGGCCGCGGCGGCCAGGCGGGGCGTGTCGTCAGTCGAGCCGGTGTCCACGACCAGGCACTCGTCGGCCGCTTCCCGGACGCTGTCCAGGCAGGCGACGACGTTCGGCGCCTCGTCACGGGCGATCAGGCAGACGCTCAGCAGTTTTTCCATTGCCCCGCCGGCCGATCGGGGTTAGAAAGGACCCGAGCGTAAACTATGGAGAGGTGGTCATGGAACATCCGTTTATCCGCGGCGCCCTGATGCTGGGCCTCGTGTTTTTGAACTCCTGCGTCACGGTCAACGTCGATCTGTTCAAGAAGCCGGGGCCGCCCGAGGAAAAGGTCATCGCCGGACAGGGTGAGGCCAAGGTGGTCATGGTCGACGTCACCGGGTTCATCAGCGCCACACCCGGCACCCAGTGGCTGCTGCCCCGCTTCCGGCCGCGGCTGGGATTGGTGGCCCGGCTGCACGAGGAATTGGCCCTGGCGGCCAAGGACTCCGACGTCAAGGGCCTGCTGGTCCGGATCATGTCGCCGGGCGGCTCGATCACCGGCTCGGACATCATCTTTCATCTGATCCGTGACTTCAAGCGCAAGAAAAAGGTGCCGGTGGTGGCCTGCCTGGTCAGCCTGGCCACCTCGGGCGGCTACTACGTCGCCCTGGCCGCGGACGAGATCTACGCCTTGCCGACGACCATCACCGGGTCCATCGGCGTGGTGGTGGTCAAGCTCAACGTGGCCGGACTGCTCAAGAAGCTGGGCATTCAGAACGAGACCTACACCTCGGGGCCCAACAAGAATATGTTCTCCCAGCTCAAGCCCGACACGCCGGGGCAGCGGGCGATCATCGACGGCCTGGTCAAGGCGATGTACGCCCGGTTCGTCGATGTGGTGGCCCGGCGGCGGCGGCTGCCCTTGGCCAAGGTCCAGCGTCTGGCCGACGGCCGGATCTACCTGGCGCCCGAGGCCCTGAAGCTGGGGCTGATCGACAAGCTGGGCTACATCGAGGACGCCGTGGCCCGAATCAAGACCCTGGCCGGGGTCAAGGACGCCCGGGTGGTGGTCTACAGCCGGCCCGGCGAGTACCGGGAGAACGTCTACGCCTTCACCCCCTGGCGCGGCTCACTTTTTGGACCGTCTCTTCCGGGCACCGGTGGCCTTACGCCGCTTTTTATCCGGCGGTAGTGAGTCGCCGTCGCCCTTTTTCGGCACCGCGATTTTCAGGGTCCTGATCTTGCGGTGCAGGTGGCTGCGCTCCATGCCGATGTTCGAGGCGGTGAGGCTGACGTTGCCGCCGTGCTGCTCGAGTTTGGCGGCCAGATAGGCCCGCTCGAACTCGGTCTTGGCCTCCTTGTAGGGCTTGGCCAGGACCGGGCTGAGTCGGTCCGAGGCGTCCCCGTCCGCCGCCAGGTGGGCGGGCAGGTTTTCCGGGCCGATGCTTGGGGACGGGGTGAGGATGGCCAAGCGCTCGATCAGGTTCTTCAGTTCCCGGACGTTGCCCGGCCAGGCGTAGGTCTGGAGGGCGGCCAGGGCCTCGTCGGTGATCCGCTTGTGGGGCCCGGCCGTCCGCCGGGAGAAGTTCTCCAGAAACTCCCCGACCAGGTCCGGGATGTCCTCGGCCCGCTCCCGGAGCGGCGGGACGTGGATCGGGATGACGTTGAGTCGGAAGTAGAGGTCCTCCCGGAAGTTGTCCCGCTTGATCTCGGCCTCGAGGTCCTTGTTGGTCGCGGCCAGGACCCGGACGTCGACCTTGATGGTCCGGCTGCCCCCCACCCGCTCGAACTTCTGCTCCTCGAGGATGCGCAGGACCTTGGCCTGGGTCTTGAGGCTCATGTCGCCGATCTCGTCGAGGAAGATGGTCCCCTGGTGGGCCAGGTCGAACCTGCCCCGCCGCTGTTTCGAGGCCCCGGTGAAGGCCCCTTTCTCGTGGCCGAACAGCTCGGACTCGATCAACTCCTCGGGGATGGCCGCGCAGTTGACCACCACCAGCGGCTTGTCCCGGCGCCGGCTGTGGCGATGGATGGCGTGGGCGACCAGCTCCTTGCCCGTGCCGTTTTCGCCGGTGATGAGCACGAAGGCGTCGGTCGGGGCGACGATGTCGATCTGCTTCTTTAGTTCCCGGATCAGGGCCGCGTGCCCGGTGATCTCCGGGACCTTGACCGCCTGGGTCTTGAGGAGGGTGACCTCCTCGGCCAGATCGTGGATCTTGAGGGCGTTGTCGATGGTCACCAGGATCTTGTCCAGGGAGAGGGGTTTTTCGATGAAGTCAAAGGCGCCCAGGCGGGTGGCCTGGACGGCCGTCTCGATGGTGCCGTGGCCGGAGATCATGATTACCGGGAGGTGGGGGTACTCGGCCTTGAGCCGGGTGAGGGTCTCGATGCCGTCCAGCCCTGGCATCCAGATGTCGAGCAGGACCAGGTCCGGCTGATTCTCGGCGGCCTGGGCCAGGGCCTCGGTCCCGGAGGCGGCGGTCGAGACCTGGTAGCCCTCGTCGGCCAGGGAGCCGCCCAGGGACTGGAGGATGGCTTGTTCGTCGTCGACGACCAGGATGTGCTTGGCCATGTTCCCCGCTTAGTGTCGTGGGCCGGTCACCCGGCGGTCATGATTCCGGTCTTGACCGGGAGTTCGATGGTGAAGACGGTGCCCTGGGGCTTGTTGTCCCGGACGCGAATGTAGCCGTTGTGGTCGCTGACGATGGCCGAGACGATGGCCAGGCCCAGGCCCGTGCCCGATTTTTTGGTCGAGAAGTAGGGCTCGAATAGGCGGGATTTGTCCTCGGCCGGAATGCCGGGCCCGTCGTCGGCCACCTCCAAGCGGACCATGTTCAGCCCGGGGTCGTGGCTCAGGCGGACGTCGATCCGTCCCTGGCCCTCGAGGGCGTCCGCGGCGTTGTCGAAGAGGTTGATCAGCACCCGCTTCATTTGATCGCGATCCAGGTCGACCAGGGGGATCGCGTTTTGGGGCTCCAGGGTAAAGGACACGCCGGGATGGGCTCCCTGGTAGAGGTTGATCGTCTCCTGGACCAGCTCGGTCAGTTGGGCCGGCTCGGGGTCGATGGCCGGCAGCCGGGCGAAGTTGGAGAACTCGTTGACCAGGGTCTTGAGTTCGTCGGTCTGGGCGATGATGGTCTGGATGCATTCCTCGAAGGTGGCCTCGTCCTCGCCCAGCTTGTCCCCGTAGCGCCGCTTGAGCCGCTGGGCCGAGAGCTTGATGGGCGTCAGGGGGTTCTTGACCTCGTGGGCGATGCGCCGGGCCACCTCGCGCCAGGCGGCCATGCGCTGGGCCTTCTCGAGATGGGTCGTGTCGTCGAAGACGATGACCAGGCCCAGGTCGTGGCCCGATTCGTCGGCCAGGCGGCTGACGTTGACCAGCAGCGTTAGGCCGCCCTCCTGGCCGGGCAACTTGACGGTCCGCTCCAGGCTGCCGTGCCGCTCGAGCCCCTGGTCGGCCAGCAGCTCCTCGAACATGGCCAGCGGCTCCGGGGACAGTACCTCGCCGTAGGGCCGCCCCACGGCCCGCTTGGCCCGGAGCCCCAGCATCTGTTCGGCCGAGGTGTTGATGGTTCCGATGCGGCCCTCGGGGTCGAGCGACACCACGCCGGCGGCCACGTTTCTAAGGACGATCTCCATGTAACGGCGGCGCTGATCCAGCTCCAGGTTCTTGGCCCGCAGTTCCTCGTTGGCCGAGGTGAGCATCTCCTTGGAAATTTTGAGGTCCCGGGTCATCTGGTTGAAGGAGTCGACCAGGACGCCGATCTCACCGGCCGCCTTGAGATCGATGTGGAAGTCGTAGTCGCCGCCGGCGATGCGTTTGGTGCCCTCGCCCAGCTTCTGGAGGGGGACGGTCAGGCCCTTGGCCATGAAGAAGCCGAACCAGGTCGCTCCGAACAGCGTCAGCAGGGTCACCAGGGAGAGGGTGATGTAGTGGCTGATCTTGATCGGCCCCTTGAGGCTCTTGAGCTGTCCGTAACCCCTCTGGCCCCGCCGGACATCGTCCAGCTTGGCCACCAGGGCGCCGGAGAAAATGACGCTGGGGACGATCACGGCCGTGGTCTTTTTGGCCGGACCGACGATCGGGACCACGGCGCTCAAAAAGTCGCCGGTGGGGGCGGCCTGGAGGTGGGGTTCGGGCAGGGGGTTGCCGGTCCGGGCGGCCTCGGCGACCAGGTGGTCCGGGAACGAGGCCAGATGACGGACATGGGTCCCCGAGGCGGTGGCATAGGCCATCAAAACGCCCTGGGGATCGAAGAGCATGATCCCGTCCAGGTAATGTCGTTCGCGCAGCCGTTCCAGGGTCGCCCGCAGGGTCTGAGCCAGGACCAGGCCCTGGGGGTGGAACACCGACTCGAAGCCCGGCCGCCTCCGGTCCCCTTCCCGGGCGATCAGCCGCCGCCGCAACTCCGGATCGCCCGGAATGAGGGGGCCGATCTCCCGGGCCACTACCCGTCCGATTTCGGCCAGGGACGTCCCGATGCGTTTGGTCAGGGCCTCGTTGACCTCCACGGCGTTGGCCAGGGAGCGCTCGATGCGGATCGAGAACCAGTATTCGACGCTGGTGGCGATGAACTGGGCCGAGACAAAGAAGAGGAGGATGGTCGGCACCAGGGACAGGGTGATGAAGGCCACCACCAGCTTGGTCTTGAGCCGGGCCCCCAGGATCTTTCGCCGCCGGTCGAAGAGGAGCTTGACCAGGTTGCGGACGACCAGGAACAACAGGAGCAGGATCAGAATGGCGTTGAGATTGATCAGGCCGAAGACGAGGATCGAGCTGGTGATGGGCAGGTCGCTCTTGAGGTGGACCACCTGGGTCTCGATGGTCGTCAACACCACGATCAGGGCCAGGGTCAGGACGATGATGATCCCTTCCCGGCGTCGCCGTTTCCGTTCCTTGTGTTCTTCGGGGGTTATTTCGGTCTTGTCCCTGGCCACGTCTCTCCCTCTGGCCCGAGTTTAGGCCAAGCGGGTCGCTTTTGGCAAGCCCGCGCCGGCCCGGCCCGAAATGGGGTCCCGAAGCGGTTAAAAAATAAAGAGCGGCTGATGCGGTTCAGCCGCTCAAAAATGATTGGTGGTGATTCGGCCGGAGGCGTCAGGCCGCGCAGGCCTTGATGAGGCCGAAAGTGGGCACCTGGACGTGGTGGTCCCGGGCCTCCTCGGGCGTGGTCAGGACGGCCTCCTGGACGTGGGGCGAGCCCTGCAGCAACTCGGCCAGGCGATGATGCAGGGCGTGACCGGACTTGTGGATCCGGAAGTGGCCGATGACCGGCCGGCCGATCAGGGCCAGATCGCCGATGAAGTCCAGGACCTTGTGCCGGACGAACTCGTCCTTGAAGCGCAGTCCCTCTTGATTGAGGACCTTGTTCGTATCCATGACCACGGCGTTGTTCAGGGAGCCGCCCAGGGCCAGGCCGTTGGCCTTGAGGGTGGCCACGTCCTCGAGGAAACCGAAGGTTCGGGCCGGGCTGATGTCCCGGACAAAGGACCGGTCCGAGAAGGTCAGGTCAAGGGACTGGGTGCTGACCGCCGGATGGTCGAACTCGATGGTGCAAGAGATGCGCAGCCTGTCCGAGGGGCTGATCTGGACCCGGCGGTCGTCGTCGGCCAGGCCGAGGGGGCGGCGGACGAGCAGGTAGCGCCGGGGTCGGGGTTGGCTGCGGGAGCCGGCCTCCCGGAGATGGGCGACGAACTCGGCGGCCGAGCCGTCCATGGCCGGTACCTCGGGGCCGTTGATCAGGATCTGGGCGTTGTCGATGCCCGTCCCGGCCAGGGCGGCCATGAGATGCTCGACGGTCGAGACCTGGGCTCCGTTCCGGCCGATGGTCGTCGACAGCACCGTGTTGACCACGTAATCGGTCCGGGCCGGGATGGCCGGTTGTCCGGACAGGTCGGTCCGGATGAAGGTCACGCCCTCATCGGCCTCGGCCGGACAGATGGTCAGGTTGACCGGTTGACCGGTGTGCAGTCCGATGCCGGAACAGGTGACGGATCGAGCGATAGTGCGCTGCATGAAGTCCATTTCAACTCCGCGAGGTCAATTCCATTGTAAGACTTGAGTCCAGGCCTGGGTCAAGCGGTTGAGCGCCGGCGGCCGGTGTTCTGTTTGTAAAAAGCAAAAATGGCGCCTTCGTAAAAAGCAAGAATAGCGCCTTCGACCCCCGGGTATAAAGCAAGAAAGGTGCCAGGGTGGCCATGGCGAGGGGGCCGGCTGATTTTTCCAAATATATAGATATAATTAGGAATTCGAAGAGGTAGTCCCGCCCCGGCGGGGCGCCCGGAAAAGGGAGTGACGAATGTGTGCTGGCCGCCACACATCCGGGAAAGTGTGCCGGAAAAGACACACTACTTGGCCCGCCAGCGGGCCGCCTCCTCGGGGGTGTTCAGGTTGACGAACGAGTGCCCCTCGGGATCGACGGCCCGGACGGACGCTTCGTCCAGGACGTGGGCCCCGGCCGCGTCCCACAGGGCCCGGACCTGTCGCTCGCCGGCCCGAATCAGGCCGGTCAGGGGCACCCGGACCTTGGCCGGGAACAGGGCGGGGAGGGGTTCGAGGTGAACGCCGAACCGGGCGATGACGATCTGGTCGTGTCCCCGGCCGGCCCGGACCAGGGCCTCGAGGAGGTCCGGCTCCAGAAAGGGCGCGTCACAGCCGGCCGCGAGCAGGGCGCGATCCGGCCAGAGGGTCGCCGCCGTGAACAGGCCGCCCAGGGGACCCAGGTTCGGGACCAGATCGGCGACCACGGCCAGGGGCAGGTCGGCGAAGGAGGCCGGTCGGTCGGTGACCACGATCAGTTCCGGACAAACCCGGCCCAGCCGGTCGATGACCCTCTGGATCAAAGTCTGGCCGTCCATCATCAGACGGGCCTTGGGCCGACCCATCCGCTTTGATCGGCCGCCGGCCAGGATGACCCCCAGGACTTCGGCTTTGGACACCAGTCTCCTCCATCACGGCCGCCCCCCGGCCGGCGCGGGCCGGCGGCCTTCCGTCCACCTATCCATCCTATCTCAGCCTGGAGATGAGGTTAAGCCGGCCGGCCGAGCGGCGTCGGCCTGGCCGGTGAACCGATGTCCCCGGTTGACCTTGGGCTTAATATACGTTAATTTTTCCTTTAATGTCTCTGAAATTCTCTTGGGGGGGGTCGGCCGTGCTGTCCCGGATGCCTTTTCGGCGGAGCGTTGGGTGGTGTTCTTGTCTTTGTGTGGTGCTGGCCCTGGGCTGGCTGAACTGCTTCCCCGGCGGGCGCCGACCGGGCCGGACGCCGCGAACGGCGATGTGGATCGTCGCCCCCGAGGACTGGCCCCGGTTCGACGACGACCGGGACCGCCGGTCCATGGTCCGGGCCATTGACATGAGTCTGAGGTACTTGACCAAGATCCGCCGCAGCCGCCGGCCGTTCATCTTCGGGCCGATGATCGTCTCCCACGCCCGGATGGTGGCCGGACTCGAGCGGCTGAAGCGGATGGTCCTTAAGGTCAAGGACCGCGCCCGGTTCGTGACGCTTCTTAAGAGGCATTTCGTCCTGATGCAGGCCGCCGGTCAATCCGGGGTGGGCGATATGTATGTCACCGGGTATTACGAACCCATCCTGGAGGGCAGCCTCAAGCCCGAGGGACCCTACCAACACCCCCTGTACCGCAAGCCGGAGGACATGGTCCGCATCGAGCTGTACAAGTTCCGGCCCCAGTATCGCGGGGTCAGTCTGACCGGAAGGATGACCGAGGACAAGCGGGTGGTGCCCTACTACGACCGGCGGGAGATCGTGGACAAGGGAGCCCTCAAGGACAAGGGCCTCGAGATCGCCTGGGTCAAGAGCCACATCAACGTCTTCTTCCTGCACATCCAGGGGTCGGGCCAGGTCCGTTTGCCTGACGGCAAGCGCCTGCGGGTCAACTACCACATCGGCAACGGCCTTCCCTACCGGTCCATCGGGACGCTGCTCATCCGCGAGGGCTGGCTCAAGGCCGAGAAGATGTCCATGCAGCGGCTCAAGCGGTTCCTGATCGAGCACCCGGACCAGCAGCAACGGGTGATGAACTACAATCCGTCGTACATCTTCTTCCGGGTGGTCGAGGACGGCCCCCTGGGGAGCCTGCAGGTGCCGCTGACGGCCGGGCGATCCGTGGCCACGGACTACCGGCTGTTCCCCCGGGGGGCGGCGGGCGTCCTGGTCTCGTGGCGGCCGCGGATCGATCACACCGGCAAGGTCCTGGAGTGGGAGGCGTTCATGCGCCTGGTGGTCAACCAGGACACGGGCGGGGCCATTCGCGGCGCCGGCCGGGTGGACTATTTCGCCGGGTGCGGTCCGGTGGCCGAGATCACGGCCGGGTATCTCAGGCATCCGGGCAAGCTCTATTTCCTGGCCCCCCGCCTCCACCCGTGGTACCCCGAGGGGCAGAAACCCGCGGCGCCGCCGTGGATGCTGCTCGAGTTGCCGGCCCAGGCCCCGGCCTGAGCGGCCGTTTTTTATCGCGCCTCGTGGTGGAGCCGGATCGAGATCGGGCCGGGTTCGGTCCCAGACCGGCCTCTTATTGAAGAATCAGGCTCTCGCCGGCCCGTGGGAAGACGATCGCCTTCAGACTCCGGCTCGAAGAAGGCGGAATCGAATGAAGGCCCGGCCTGCCCGAACCGTCAGCCCGAGCGAAAAGGCTCGAACAGATTGAGGTAGGTCATTATCCCGGCGACGCTGGAGACCTTGATCTTGCCGCTCATAAAGGCGGTCTGGGGATCGAGGCCGCCCAGCTCGAGGCCCAGCAGGATTTTTTGATCCATCTCGACCAGGCAGTCGGGCTCCCCCTCCAGGGCGGCCGTGACCCGGCACTCGCCGTCCGCCACCCGGACCGTCCACTCGGCCTGGTCCGCGCCGGCGATCTGGAAGTGAAACACCCCGCCGGCCCCTGGGGCGGCCTCGGCCTTGAGCCTACCCGGCAGGGAGCCGAACAGGTCACCGACCGACGGGACTTCGGCCGCGGCCCCAAGCCCGGTCCGGGCGACGTCGGCCGGGCGCTGGTCGTCGATCATCAGGCGGCCGATGATCTCGCGCATGATCTCGGACGTCCCGGCGACGATGGTCCCCACCCGGACGTCGCGGTACATCCGGGCGATGGGATACTCCTCCATGTAGCCGAAGCCCCCGAAAAATTGGAGGCACTCGTCCACGACGCGCTTGCCCAGTTCGGTGGCGTAGAGCTTGGCCATGGAGGATTCGCGGATGGCCGTCTTGCCCTGGGAGTGGAGCCAGGCGGTGTGGTAGGTCAGGTGCCGGGCCGCCTCGATCTCGGCGGCCAGGTCGGCCAGGCAATGGCGGATGGCCTGGAACCGGGCCAGGGGCCGGCCGAAGGCCTGCCGCTCGGAGACGTAGCGCAGCGTCGTCTCCAGGCAGAGCTGGGAGCCGCCCACGGCGACCGCGGCCCCGAAGAGCCGCTCCATCTGGAAGCAGTCCATGATGTAATAGAAGCCCTGGTCGGGCTGGCCGATCAAGTTCTCGACCGGGACGCGGACGTCCTCGAAGCTGAGTTCGGCCGTGTCCGAGGAGTGCCAGCCGATCTTGTTCAGCTTGCGGGTCACCGCGAACCCCGGCCGGTCGGCCTCGACGACGATCAGGCTGATGCCGGCCGCGCCGACGCCCCGGGTCGTCTTGCAGGCCAGGGTGACGAAGTCGGCCCCGGCCCCGTTGGTGATGAACGTCTTGGCCCCGTTGATGACGTAGTGGTCGCCGTCGAGCACGGCCGTGGTCCGGATGGCGGCCACGTCCGAGCCGGTGTCCGGTTCGGTGATGCCCAGGGCGCCGACGTACTCCCCGGCGATGGACGGGGTCAGGAAGCGCGTTTTTTGGTCCTCGGCGCCGTGCTTGAGGATGTGGGCCGTGGCCATGTACTGGGCCACG
>JAHJDS010000449.1 GCA_018812395.1 Pseudomonadota bacterium | reverse complement strand
GCCCAAACCGTGGCCGACATGCGCCCGACCCAGCCCCACGACGTGGTCCTGGGCGTACTGCCGTTCTTTCACATCTACGGCCAGACCAGCACCCTCAACGCCGGGGTGTACCTGGGCCTTACCATCAGGCTCTGGGAGCGCTTCGACGACCAGGAGGTGTTCCGGGCCATCGAACAGGAGCCGAGCGCCATCCTCATCGCCGTGCCGACCGTCTACAACCGCCTGGCCGAAATGGCCGCCGGGTCCCCGCCCCAAAACCCCGGCCTGAGATTTTGCATTTCCGGCGGCGCGTCGCTGCCCCTCGAGGTCCTGCACCGCTTCGAGAAGCTGTTTCAGACGACCATTTATGAGGGCTACGGCCTGACCGAGTGCTCGCCGGTCTGCGTCGAGAATCCCTACGGCCGGACCACCAGGCCGGGCTCCATCGGGCGGCCCATCCCCGGGTTCGAGGCCCGGATAGTGGACGATGACGACCGGGACGTGGCCCCCGGCGAGGTGGGCGAGCTGCTGGTGCGAGGGCCCGGGGTGATGAAGGAGTACCTCCACCAGCCCGAGGCCACGGCCGAGACCCTGCGCGGCGGGTGGCTCCACACCGGCGATCTGGCCCGGCGGGACGAGGACGGCTACATCTACATTGTCGACCGAAAAAAGGAACTGATCATCCGCGGCGGCTACAACGTCTACCCGCGGGAGATCGAGGAGATTTTGTACCGGCACCCGGCCGTGCGGGAGGCGGCCGTCCTGGGCGCGCCCCATCCCGATCTGGGGGAAGAGGTGGCGGCGGTGGTCGCTCTGAGGCCCGGGGCCGACGCCTCGGCCGAGGACCTGAAGCTGTTCGTCAAGATCCAGGTGGCGCCCTACAAGTATCCCCGGATCGTCAAGCTGGTCGACGAGCTGCCCAAGTCGCACACCGGCAAGATCCTCAAACGGGCGATTAGATGGGATGAAATCTAAATCCGGCTCCGGCGTCCAGTCGCCGCGGGAGGCGGTCTTACAGGAGGGATCAACCACCTCTAGCACAAGACGGCCAAGCGTTCGCCTGCCTGCGCCAAGCCGGCGGCCAGCCTCGAGGCTCATCTCGAGAGCAAAGGGGTCAAGTTCCAGGCTCGCCGGCTCAGGCGCTCCCCTGCCCGCGGCGGAGGGGCACCCCCCATGCCCCTCCGCCGCCTTTTGACCAGCAAGCCGGTCGGTTCCGATGAACCGGATCGCCCGTTTCATCGGGTGCGGCCGTTTGATGCTGGCCACGCCGTGGCCCGGCTGATCCGGATTTTGGCTTGGCCTCTCGACAAACGTCGGCTATAAAGCAAGCCATGACCGACTTCAACCCGCCCTGGTGGCTTCAAAACCCGAAGCTGCAGAGCGTCCTGTCCAGCCTGCCATGGCGGACCCCCAGGCGCAACCCGATGCTGGACGCCGCCCGGCCGCTGATCCTCGAGGTGGACGGCCGGGTCAGGCTCATGGGCTTTCACTCCCCACAGCAAGGTCGGCCGGCCAAGGGGCTGGTGATCATGCTCCACGGCTGGGAGGGCAGCGTTGACTCGACCTACCTGCTCTCCACCGGGCGGACACTTTATGAGGCCGGGTACGACGTCTTCCGCCTCAACCTACGCGACCACGGGGACACCCACCACCTGAACCAGGGCGTCTTCCGGGCCTCGAAGCTGGCCGAGGTCCACCAAGGGGTGGCCCGGGCCGCGGAGTTGGCCCGAGGGGGGCCGGTGTTTCTGGTCGGCTTCTCCCTGGGAGGCAACTTCGTGCTGCGCATCATCCGGCGGGCCACCCAAAAAGTGATACCCGGGCTGCGCCAGGCGGCGGCCATCAGCCCGCTGCTCGATCCGGCCAAGAGCACGGCGGCCATCGACTCGATCGGCCTCTTTCGGCGCTATTTCATGAAGAAGTGGAAGCGCTCCCTAGAAAAGAAGCAGGCCCTCTTTCCCGAGCGATACGACTTCGGTCCGGTCCTGGCCCAAAAAAGTATCTGGGCCATGTCCGAAGTAATCATCGACCAGTTCGGTCAGTTCGACAGCCTTCGCCACTATTTCCGGACCTACACCCTGCGGGCCGAGGACCTGGGCGGGCTCGACTGGCCGCTGCTGATCATCACCGCCCAGGACGACCCGATCATCCCCTTTGGCGACTTCCAAGGCCTGGACGGCTCGGGCCGGATTCGCCTGATCGCCCCGGCCCACGGCGGCCACGCCGGTTTTATCGATGGTTTCCCCTGGCGTCCCTGGTACGAGTCCCAACTGGTCGCCGCCTTCGACGCCCGGCGGTGACCGGCCGTTTTGACCGGGACGCCCAAACGGCTCCGTGATGGTCGGGGCTCAGGCCACCAGGGTGTACAGGCGGATGTCCGGCGGCGCGGCCAACAGGTCCGCCATGGCTCCCCTGGCCTGGGCCAGGTGCTCGCTCTTGCTGTGGGCCCCCAGGGTCTCGGGACTCTGCCACTCCTCGACCATGGCCAGGCTCGCCGGATCGTCGTTTTGCTGGATCAACTCGTAGCGGATGCAGCCGGCCTCGGCCCGGGTGGGACCGGTCAGGCCGGCCAGCAACTCCTTCAGTTCCTCCTCTTTACCCTTCTTGGCCTGGAACAGGGCGATCACCCGCACGGTGGTCGAGGACATTGCTTCTCCTCCTGGTTCTTGGATTGAAAAAAAACAGCCCCCAATATAGCACACCAGGCTCGGCCGGGGCGAGGCGGCGTCAGCGGCGATCCACTTCCCGGTGAATCATCTCCTGAAACTGGTGGCCCTGGTCGCCCGTGACGCGGGCTCTGCCCAGGCCGCGGTTGATGAACCTGGCCAGGGCCGGCGGAAAGGGCAGGGCGTGCGCCGGAGTTCCGCCCGGCAGGGGGGAATCGATCACCCGGGCGGCGCGGGCCTTGATGCGGTCCACCAGCGCCTCGAGCCGGGCCGGCAGATCGGGATCAATCAGGACCCGCGGGCCCCGCCCCCGGATCAGCCGTCCCAACACATAGGACCGGCCGTCAGGGTCGGGCCTGGTCAGGACCGGGCAAAATTCCCTCAGCCGGGCCGGGGCGATGGGCCGGCCTTGTTCCAGTTCCGTCAACGCGGCCATGACCACCGATCCCCAACTGAGCCCGGCCCACATCAGGTTTTTTTTCGGGCTGGAGTACTCGAAGCTGTCCAGGCCGTCGGCCAGGCCCATCAAACAGGTCCGTTGTTCGGCGGTCAAACCGGTAAAAACCTTGGTCTGCGGGCAGGACTCGCGGCGGCACTTGTCGCCGTAGCCGGTCAGGTGTCTCAGGGCTCGTCCCTGGTTTTGGGCCGGGTGGAGCAGGCAGCCGATCCGCTTGCCGGCCCGGTCCAGGAATCCCAACGCCCAGCAAAAGTAGCCGGTGATGATCTCTTGGCGCGGGCCGCTCGTCTGAAAACGTTCGGTGTTGTCGACCAGCAGCCGCCGGAGGGACGTTTCCCAGTCCAGATGGTCGTACCCGGCCGGCCGGATGGGCGGGCAGCAGGCAAAGCACGATCGGTCGTCGTCGGGAAGGCAGAGGGTTATGGACACGTCGGTCGTCAAGGCCGTGATAGTGTGGTCTCCCCTAAATAGTAGGACGCTCGACGGGAGCAGTTCTTGCCGGTTAGGCCCACCCAACTTCCCGTCATATGAGCAAATTATTCCGCGCCGAATCGCCAAGAACGTCGAATCACCACCGTCACCTGAATTAGGGGACGAAAAACTAGTGCTTGAACGCGCGTTGTCCGGTGAAGACCATGGTCGCGCCGTGCTCGTTGCAGGCCTCGATGGACTCCCAGTCCCGGAAGCTGCCGCCGGGGTGGACCACGGCCGTCGCGCCCTGCTTGAGGCCGACGTCCACGCCGTCGCGGAAGGGGAAGAAGGCGTCGGAGACCATGGTGCTGCCGGGCAGGCCGGCCTTGTCCGTGGCCGCCTGGTGGTTGATCTCGTCGGCCTGTTCCCCGGGTCTCTGCCCCTGGTTGACCAGGAGTTCGAGTTCCTTGTAGGGCAGGCCGAAGCGCTCGAAGGACAGCCGGTCGGCGTACTTGGTGTAGGCCTTGAACACGGCGATCTCGGCCACGCCGACCCGGTCCTGCTCGCCGGTGCCGATGCCGATGGTGCGGCCGTCCTTGACGAACAGGACGGAGTTGGAGGTCACCCCCTGCTCGACCGCCCAGCCGAACAGGATGTCCTGGTACTCGCTCTCGGTCGGCTGGCGATCGACCTGGTAGGTCCGGCCCTGATACTGGCACGAGGCCGGGGTCAAGTCGTCCTTGGACATAACCCGGTTGAAGGGCGAGGCCTGGACGATGATCCCGCCGTCCATCAGGCTCTTGAAGTCCACGAACCTGACGGCCCGGTAGTCGCGGATTTTGTCCAGCCGGGGCACCTCTAAAATCCGGAGATTGGGTCGCCGGGCCAGGACGTCCACCGCGCCGGGCCCGTAGTCCGGGGCGACGACCACCTCGAGGTACATGTTGCTCATGGCCTCGGCGGTGTCCTGGTCCAGGGTGACGTTGACCACGGCGCACCCGCCGAACGCGGCGATGCGGTCGGCCATGTAGGCCGCCTGGAACACGTCCGCCAGGCTGTCGCCCATGGCCACGCCGCAGGGGTTGTTGTGCTTGAGTATGACGCAGGCCGGTTTGTCCGGCAGATAACGCAAAACGTTCAGGCCGTTGTCCGCGTCGGTCAGATTGATCTTGCCCGGGTGCTTGCCGGCCTGGACCATCTGGTTCTCGCCGAGGGCCGAGATGAGCCCGCGTCCCGGCTCGATGAACCTGACCTCGCCCAGGACCAGGTTGCCGTTCACCAACTCATACAGGGCCGCCTCCTGGCCCGGGTTCTCGCCGTAGCGCAGTCCCTTCTCGACCAGGTTCCCGTCCGCGTCAGACAGCTTCCAGGCCCGCTTGCGGTATGTCAGCACCTGGTCGCCGAAGGTGATGGTCATCTCCCCGGGAAAATGGTCGTCCATGACGGTGGTGTACATCTGTTTCAAATCGGACATGGCGGGCCTCGGCTTGAATTGCGATTTCAGGTTGTTTATGTGGATTATAGCAGGCCGGGGAGGCAGGTCAATTGTCCGCCCCCTGACCGGGGGTCGGCCGATCGGGCGGGTCGGGGTCCCCGGGGGCTGCGCCGCGGAGCCGGCGGCCCTGGAGCCTGACCATGGCCAGGTACAGCCCGCACGCCAGGATCACGCCCAGGGCCACGCAGAGCAGACCCTTGAGGGTCGAGTCCTTGAAAAAGGTCGGCCAGAGGTTTATCTTTCGAGCCAGGCTGGTCAGCCAGGGCGGGTCCCAGAAGTAGAAACCCAGGGTGAAGGCCACGGTGGCCAGCAGCCGGACGATCTTGGGCGAGAAGAACATGCCTGATTATGTCACGTCGGGGCAGGGGGGCAAGAAAAAAACAATTTGACTTTCCTCCCGGAACCCGTTAATTTGCTTAAAAAAAAGGGGGTAATTTGGCCAGAGATGATTTGATACACCTCGAAGGGGTCGTGAAAAAGACCCTGGGCGGCGGTCAGATGGAGGTCGAGACACCGGAGGGGTTGAAGCTCCGGGCGGTGCTCTCGGGCCGGATGAAGCGTTTCAAGATCAAGGTCCTGGTGGGTGACCGGGTGCGGGTCAGTGTCTCGCCCTACGACCCCAGCCACGGATTGATTACCTATCGGTTGAAGTAGCCTAACCCGGATTATTCATAAGACTTCTACTGCAACGCCGCTATCCCGGCTGCGAGGCTCGTTTCCCCATTTTGGTGCTCGACATACTCTCAAGTATGCCTCCGCGCCAAAATGGCTCCAACTTCGCCTCTCGCTCGGGATATCGACGCCTCGTCACGAACCCTCATGAATAATCCGGGTAAAAAGTATTCCGCGACAGGTCCGGACGGGCTGACGTTCCCCACGATTTGAACCGCCTTTTCAGTCTCGGCCCGGGCATATCATCCGAGAGACACAAACGTCTGTCCTCGCTCGGGGGCGACGGCGAGGCCCGAGCGCCGGCGGGCTCAGGTCGTCAGCCGCCGGTACAGATTGGGCAGGACGCGGGGCAGGGCGTTGACGTGGCTCAGGGTCAGGTGCGGCAGGCCGTGGTACAGGTTCCGCCGCCGGTCTTTCGGTTTCTTGACCACCAGGCCAAAGACGTAGACGTGGCTGAGCCGGGCCTCGAGGATGGCCTGACGGGTGTCCTCGCGGGCGTATTGGGGCTCGTACTCGTAGTCGTCGGGCCGGGCGTCGGAAATGACGATCAGCAGTCGCCGCCGGGCCGATCGCGCGATCAGGCGTCGGGTGGCGTGCCTGATGGCCGCCCCGTCTCGGTTCTGGGCCAGGGGGCTCAGGGCGGCGATGCGGCCCTGGACGGCCGGGTCATACCTCTCGCCGAAGTCCTTGATGACGTAGAAGTCCACCTCCCGGCGGCCGATGCCCGAATAGCCGAACAGGGCGAAGTCGTCGCCGGCCATGGAGATGGCCTCGGTGAACAGGAGCAGGCCCTCCTTGGCCACGTCGATGACCTGGGCGCCGGTCCCGATTTCCCGGGCGGTCGACCCGGACAGGTCCAGGAGCAGGGCCGAGACCACCTGCCGGGGCCGGAAGCGCCGGGAGGCGTAGAAGTTGCTCTCCGGCCCCAGGCCCGCCCGCTGCTCGGCCCGCCACAAGACGTACTGGTCCAGGTCCACCTGGTCGCCGTCAATCTGCCGCCGGAGATAATCGGCCCGGAACGGCCGAACCATCTGCCACTGCCGGCGCAGCCTCTTGACCAGGGAACGGTGGCGGTCGATGATCCGTTGCGGCCAGTCGTCGGCCGTCGGCTTGACCATCCGCTCGGCCAGGCGGACGTAGCCGGCCCGATAGGCGGCCAGTCGGTAGTCCCATTCGTCGTAACTGATTCCCGGCCCGGGTTCGGCGGCGATGGGCGGCTGGTCCGGTTTCCTGAGTTCGTGGGCCAGGTCACCCAGGTCGGCGGCCAAGTGGTGGTGAGAGGCGATGCGGCCCATGGTCCCGAAGGTCTCCCCTTCGGGCTGGTGGTCCTCCCGCCGCAGTCCGTGGAACAGGGCGTCGTCCCGGCCGTCGGCCGCCGCGGCGGCCATGGCCGGGCCCTGGGGCGCGGTCTCGGGACGATGGAGGCGGCCCAGGGCCAGGCGGGTCAGCCGGGCGCTGGTGTTGACGTCGGCCGAGGGAGCGAACAGCTCGGCCCTGGCCCGCGAGGCCAGGTCCTCGGCCAGGGCCAGGATGTCCGGCGGCAATTCGTCAGGCAACGGTTCGTCACGAAGCAGCCGGTCGACCAGTTCGACCACCGCCCCGGCTATCGGCAGGGCCGGGATGTCGGGCCGCCGGGACCGGTCCAGCCCGGCCATTTCATTCATCCGCCGGGCCAGGCCGGGGTAGAGGCCGCGCAGTCGTCGTTCGATACGGGCCGACTCGAACACGGCCAGCAGGTCCCGGGCCAGCGCCGGGTCGGCCAAGGCCCTGGTGAAGGCGGTCAGATCCCGGTCAGGAAGCTCGAACCCGCCGAATCGGCGCTGGGTCGCCTTGACGGCCGCCAGGCAGCGGTAGATCAGCGGGCCGTGGTGGTCGTCGGCCACCCGGTCGGGCAGGACCAGCGTTTGGGGATCAGTCCAGTCCAGGCGGCCGGCGTAGGGGGAGGGCGCCGGGTCCGGGACGCCTCTGACGACCAAGCTTCGCCCGGCGTGGGACACGGCGTAGGCGGTCAGGGGTCCGAGAATGCCTTCCAGGGCCAGTCCCGGCCTGAGTCTCTCGTAAGCCCGGCGGGCCCGTCGGGTTTGCCCGGCGACGTAAGCGGCCAGGCCGTGGGGACGGTAGCGGTGATACTTGAGCCCCACAGCCAGCCAGCGGCGCAGGTTTTTCGGTCCCAGCACCTGATGGAGTTCGGGCAGACGCGTCAGAAAGACCTTGGCCGCCTCGAAGCTCTGCCCGGCCGACAGCAGGACCAGGCGCGACCAGCTCCGGGCCGCCCGGGGCGGCTTCATGGCCCCCATCACGTCCACGAACAGCCGCAGGCCGTCCAGGGCTTCATCCGCCGGCGCGGTCTCGGCGAACCGGAGGGCCAGGCTCGGCAGGCGCTCGTCGTAGAGGCGATGAAGCAGGGTCGGGGTGAACTGGAGGAACTCCCGGCCCAGCCGGTCGTCGGTTCGGGTCAGGGCCAGGCCGATCCGGTGGAAGGCCTCCAGGGTCGAGCGCAGGCGCGGTTGCAGGCTCAAGTCATGGGCGCCCCGCCAGAACCAGAGCGCCGCCTCGGCGTCGGCCTCGGCCATTTGCCCGGCCCGGTCCAGGAGCGCCTGGACCTCGATCTCGGGCGGCAGCCGGCCCAGGGCGTCGAGCGCGGTCCGGAGATAGATTCCCGGCTGATGGGCGTAGGCCCGCGCATCGGCCAGGACCCGCTCCCTGACCGGGTCGGGCAGCCGCTCCAGGTCCTCGGCCAGCCGCCTGGCGGTCCGGCGGTCGACCTTGAATTGTCGCTGAATGGAGTCTTCGTCCACGCTATTTGTCGCCGGGCAGAAAGTCGTCGACGATGTCGTGCATGGCGGCGGTCAAATCCGGGTCGTCGGTCAAGGGGGCGATCAGGCCGCGTTCCAGCGCCAGCCGGGGCTCGACCCCGGATTTGATCAGCCGGGCCGCCTGGACCAGCAGGCGGGTTCCGGCCCCCTCGTCCAGGCCCTGTTCGGTCAGGCTCCGGATGCGCCCGGCCAGCCGGACCAGCATCTCGCCTACCTTTTCGTCCACGCCGGTCTCGCCGACGATGATTTGCCTCTCCAGGTGGGAGGGCGGGAAATCGAAGTCCAGGGCCACGAAGCGCTGCCGGGTCGAGGGTTTCAGTTCTTTCATCAGGCTCTGGTAGCCGGGATTGTAGGACACGACCAGCATGAAGTCGGGGTGGGCGCCGAGGGTCTCGCCGCGTTTTTCCAGGGTGAGCTGGCGGCGGTCGTCGCCCAGGGGATGGATGATGACCGTGGTGTCCTTGCGGGCCTCGACGATCTCGTCGAGATAGCAGATGCCGCCGTGACGCACGGCCAGGGTCAGCGGGCCGTCGGCCCACACCGTCTCGTCGGCGGTGATGAGAAACCGGCCGGTCAGGTCCGTGGCCGACAGGTCCTCGTGGCAGGCGATGGTGATCAGCGGCAGGCCCAGCCGGGCGGCCATGTGGCTCAGGAACCTGGTCTTGCCCACCCCCGTCGGTCCCTTGAGCATGACCGGCAAGCGCAGGTCGTGGGCCGTGGTGAAGACCTCGATCTCGTCGCCCACCGGCAGATAGAACGGCGTCCGGCGCACCAGGAACCGGGCCAGGGGGTGCTCGGTCACCGCGGCCTCACCCGGGGGCGGGCGGGCGGCCGGGGGGTGTTGGCCACCCGGACCCTGACGGCCCGGCTTGCCCCGAAGGTTCGGTCCACCACCCGGCGGACCAGGACGATGTAGCACGACCGGAAGGTGATCCGCTTTCCGGTCATCCCGCTGGAGTAGCGTTTCTGCAGCTTGACGGTGAAGACGAGCCGTTGCCGGCCGGGCGGGGCGTAGTACGACCGTTTTTCCCGGACCTGGTCGTCGACCACGATGCGCTGGTAGACGCCGGCCTCGGGCAGTCGGCGGACCTGCCCGTCCGGGCGCCTGTACCGGGCCTCGACCAGGTAGTTCTGACCCAGGAAGCTGTAGCCCGCCCCGAAGCAGCGCCGCTTGGCCCCGGGGGCGAACTTGACGTCCACGTCATAGGTGACGTCGACCACGGCCGGCGTCGGTCCGGCGTCGACCTCGGGCGGCCCAATGTCGGTCGGGCCGCAGGCGGCCGTGAGCCACAATGCGGCCAGGACCGTCCCGGCCGCCTTTCCTCGACGGATCCTCATCATTCCCCCTGGGAGCCGCCCCTTTCCTTGAGGGCGGCCAGTATTTTCTCCTGGGTGATGGGCAGGTCGCGGATGCGCACGCCGACGGCGTCGTAGATGGCGTTGGCGATGGCCGGCGCCGAGGGCACACAGCCCGGCTCGCCCACGCCCTTGGCCCCGAACGGGCCGGCCGGGTCATCGGTCTCGACGATGACCGGCTGGACCGGGACCTTGTCCAGGGCCGTGAGCAGCTTGTAGTCCAGGAAGTTGTCGTTCATGATCCGGCCTTCCCGGAGGATGACCTGCTCGGTCAGGGCGTAGCCGGTGCCCATCACCGCCGCGCCGTAGATCTGGCCCTCGAGGAGCATCGGGTTCAGGGCCCGGCCCACGTCGTGGGCGGCGATGTAATTGAGGACGGTCACCTGGCCGGTCTCGGTGTCCACCTCGACCTCGACCGCCGAGGCGCCGTAGGCCCAGGCGCAGGACAGGTTGCCCTTGTACTCCCGATCGAGCATCTCGTTGGGCGGATCGTAGAAGGTCTCGGCCATGAGCATCCGGCCCTGGGTGGTGAAGTGGGTCTGGCGTAACACCTTGCCCACGGCGATCTGTTTCTCCTGGTTCTCCGGGTCGGACTTGAGGAACACCACCCGGTCCCGGATGTCCAGCTCGCCGGGGTCCGCGTCCAGTTGCCGGGCGGCGACCTCCAAAAGCTGGGCCTTGATCTTGCTCGCGGCGTTGATGGCCGCGTTGCAGGAGACAAAGGCCTGGCGCGAGGCGTGGGTCCCCACGTCCCAGGGGCAGATGTCCGTGTCCCCCTTGATGACCTTGATGTCGTCGGGGTGCAGTCCCAGGACCTCGGCCGTGACCTGGGTGATGACCGTCTCCGAGCCCTGGCCGATCTCGACCGCCCCGGTAATGACGCTGACCATGCCGAAGTCGTCCATCTTCATGATCATGCCGTGGCCGTCGGACTTGTAGACCCTCGCCCCGCCGCCGACGTGGATCAGGGCCCCCAGGCCGACGCCCCGGCCGTCGTGTTTGCCCCGCTTGTCTTGCCAGCCGACGCGGGAGCTGACCTCTTCGAGGCACTCGGTCAGGCCGCAGGTGGTCACCTTGAACCGCTGGGGGGTGATCTCGCCGGGCTGGTTGGCGTTGCGGAGCCGGAATTCGAGCGGATCGATGCCCGCCGCCTCGGCCAGCTCGTCGATGTTGGATTCGATGGCGAAGGTGGCCTGGGGGTTGCCGTAGCCCCGCATGGCCTGGGCGTAGAGGTTGTTGGTATAAACGCACTTGGCCTCGTAATGGACGTTCTCGACTCGGTAGAGCGAGGAGATGGGGACCATCATCACCGAGGGCGTGGTCGCCCCCCACGAGGTGTAGGCCCCGTTGTCCAGGATCATGCGCACGTCGCGGAAGGTCAGCCGGCCGTCCGCGTCGCAGCCCTGGGCGATGTCGATGATCGCCGGCTGGCGCGTGGCCTGGGCCAGGAATTCCTCCTCCCGGGTGAATAAAATCTTGACCGGCTTGCGCGTGGCGCGGGCCAGCAGGATGG
>JAHJDS010000448.1 GCA_018812395.1 Pseudomonadota bacterium | reverse complement strand
GGCCCTTCGGCGCATGGAGCAGGCCCAGCAGAACCTGGAGCGACTGTCGGACATCCTGGTCGAGGTCGAGACCCAGATGCGCTCCCTGGAGCGCCAGGCCAAACAGGCCGTCCGGTACAAGAAGTACAAACAACAGGCCCGGGACCTGGAGATGGCGCTCCTGGCCGGGGAATACACCCGGCTGGGCGCGGACCTGTCCGACGTCACCCGGCGGATCGACGAACTGGTGGTCATCGAATCCCAGCACCAGTCGGCCCAGAGCGCCCTCGACGCCGAGCACGAGAAGAAGCGCCTGGCCCTGCACGAGGGCGAGAAACAGATCGCCGCCGCCCGGGAGACGGTTTTCGGGGACAAGGAAAACATCCAGCGCCTGGAAAACGACATCGTGCTCCTGGGCCAGCGGATCGAGGGCCTGAAGCGCGACGAGGCCCGGGCCCGGGCCGAGATCGACGAATCACGGCGCAAGCGCAGCGCCTGGGCCGACGAGGAACGCTCGCTCAAGGGACGGCTGACCCGGGTCCATAACGAGTTGGACGAGGTCGAATCCCAGGGCCGGGACCAGGCGGAGGCCCTCCGGGTCGGCGCGGCCGAACTGCGCGACCTCGAGGCCGGACTCGAGGCCGACTCCGAGGCCCACCTGGAAATGGTCGGTGACGCCGCCCGGGCCCAGAACCGGCTCGAACATCTGGCCGAGCGCCGGAGCGCCGCCACCGGGCGCCGGCAGGTCCTGACCGATCAGGCGGCCGAGACCGTCCGGGCCGTCGAGGACGCCCGCCGCCGCTTCCAGGAGCGGACGGAGCGCCGCGACGAGCTGACGGGCCGTTTGACGTCCCTGGGGGACCAACTCAAATCGGCCCGGCAGGACTTCGAGGCCGCGGACAGGCTGTGGCGGGCCAAGGACGAAGAGCATCGGCGGGCCCTGACCGACCTCGACCGGACCTCGTCCCAACTCGAGTCCTTGACCGCCCTGGCCCAGGCCGGGGAAGGCACGGCCCGCGGGGTGCGTCACCTGCTGAGCCGGGTCCGGCCGGAGCTGCCGGGGCTGGGGGGCGTGGTCGCCGAGCTGTTCGAGGTCCCGGCCGAGTTGGAGACCGCCCTGGCCGCCTGCCTCGGCGAGCGGCTGCAGTTCGTGCTGGTCGACCAGGTTCAGACGGCCCGGGCCGCCATTGACCGGCTCAAGGCGGATGACGCCGGCCGGAGCGGGTTCGTGGTCGACGGCCCGACCCGGGGTCCGGGACCGGCCCTGGGCGATCCCCGGGTCCGGCCGCTGCTGCCGCTGGTCGGCCTCAAGTCCGGCCACGAGGCCATCGGCCAGAGGCTGTTGGGCGACGTCTATTTGACCGAGGATCTGGACACGCCCTGGAGGTGTGGGCCGCCGTCGGGCCGGGGGTGACGCTCTGCACCCGGGACGGGGACGTCTTGTTCGGTGAGGGACATCTGGCCGGCGGGACCGGGGACCAGGCGGCCGGCCAGTTGCTGGCCCGACAGCGCCAGCTCCGGGACCTGAAGCAGGCCATCGAGGACAAGCAGGCCCGGGTCGACCGCCTGGCCGCCGAACTCGAGGCCGCGGCCCGGGCCCGAAACGAGCACCAGGAGGTCATCGATCGGCTGGGGCCGGAAAAGGAGCGGCTCGACGAGGAGCTGCAGGAGGCCGAACGGGAGTTCTTCCACGGCCAGCAGACCCTCGCCCTGCTCACGACCAAGGTCGAGGACCAAAACGCCGCCCAGGCCGAGCTATCCGACCGGATCGAATCCCTGTCGCGGGAACTGGCCGGGCTGGAGGAGCACAGCCGGCATGACGCCGCCCAGGCCCGGGAGCTGGCCGCCCGGATCGACCGGCGCAAACAGGACCTGGGCGCCAGGAAGGCGGCGGTCGAGGCCCTGCGCCAGCAAGTGACCGACTACCAGGTGAAGCAGAGCGCCCTCCGGCACCGCCAGGCCAGTCTGAACGCCGACCTGGAGCGCATCTCCCAGGAGCAGCGGGACCTGTCCGGGCGCCTGGAAATCCTGGAGCAGGACGTGGCCCGGGCCCGGGAACAGCAGCAGACCCTCACCGCCCGCCGCGAGGAGCACCAGACCCGGGTGGCCGGGCTGTACGACGAACTCGAGGCCAAACAGCGGCTCCTCCGGGGCTCCGAGGAAGGGCAGCGCCAGGTTGAAGAGGAACTCCTCGCCCTGGAGGTCGAGATCAAGGATCAGCACCGGGCCCTGTCCGGCCTGCGGGAGCGGCTGACCGAACTCAGGCTCGAGCGCAACGGCCTCGAAATCGAGCAAAAGACCCAGGCCGAAAAGGCGTCCGAAAAATACGGTCAGGACCTGGCCCGGGTGGCGGGCGATTACCTTCAGGAGGACCTGGACCTGGGTGAGACCCGGGGCCAACTGGACAAGCTCACCGGGCGCATCGAGCGCATGGCCGAGAAGATAAACCTCAGCGCCATCGAGGAGCACCAGGTCCTCGAGGAGAGACACCAGTTTCTGACCGGACACCGGGATGACCTGATCCGGGCCGTCGAGGACCTCAACCAGACCATCCGCCGCATCAACCGGACCAGCAAGGCCCGATTCATCGAGACCCTCGAGCAGGTGAACGTCAAGCTGCAGGAGGTCTTCCCCCTGTTGTTCGAGGGCGGTCAGGCCGAATTGTTCCTGATCGACCCCCAGAACCCGCTCGAGTCGGGGCTGGACGTTCACTTCCAGCCGCCGGGCAAAAAGCTCAAGACCATGTCCCTGATGAGCGGCGGCGAAAAGGCCCTGACCGCGGTGGCGGTCGCCTTCTCGCTGTTCCTGATCCGGCCGGCCCCGTTCTGTCTGTTGGACGAGGTGGACGCCCCCCTGGACGAGGCCAACCTAGAGCGGTTCAACCATCTCGTCCAGCGCCTGGGCCGGAACGCCCAGGTGATCCTGGCCAGCCACAAGCGAGGGACCATGGAGGCGGCCGACACCCTGTACGGGGTGACCATGGACGAGCCGGGCGTGACGCGGGTCCTGTCGCTCAAGCTCAAGGAAGAGGGCGCCGAGCCCATGGCGGCCTGACCGCGGCGGCGCGGGCCGTCAAAAAATAAAGGCCCCCGCCCGGCGGGGGCCTTTGAACTTCCATGGCCTGAAAAGAACTACTGGGCGCTGATGTCAGCCACCAACCACTTGCCCTTGACCTGGGCCAGCTTGACGTTGAGGTTGGTCATCCGCTTGACGAGTTGCGGAATGAGCTTGTCCATAAACTTCTTCATCTGCTCTTGCTTCTTCTTGTCGGTAATCTTGGCCAATCTCTTCTTGGCCTGATCCTCGAAGTAGCTTTTCAGTTTGGCCGCATCCAGGGTGACCACGGCGGCCTTCTTCTTGGCGTCGACCTTGACCGACTTGTAAGTGCTGCCGAAGAACTTCAGCTTGGCCACGGCGCCCTTCTTCTTGGCGCTCTTCTCGACGTTCTTCTTGGCCGCGCCGGTGCTCAGGCTCTTGAGCTTGGCCATGTCGCCAGCCTCGGCGGCCTTGAACCAGGCCTCGATGACGGCTTTTGGGTCACCTACGGTGGCTGCTGGTTTGGGGGCCGGCTTGGCCGCGGGCTTGGCCGCAGGCTTGGCCGCAGGCTTGGCCGCCGGCTTGGCGGTCTGCGCCATGGCCACGCCCGCCACCATGGCAATCGCAAAAATGGCCGCCACCGCCACCACCAGGCACCGCCCAAAACGATGCTTCTTCATCATCAGGCTCCTTCTTTTGGTGTTATCAGCTGACCCACGATAACTGACTTGGATTTGACCGGCACTATACCAAATGGTATCAATACCGGTCAAGGGGGGCTCGCAGCGGCATGGTCCGGGCCGGGGCCCGTCTGCTCGGCTCGACTCTCTCCCCCCGATATGTCGAGGCCAAGTCCGCCGCGTGGACTTCGCCGGCAATAAGAATGGTAGGTATGAAATATCACATTCCGCTCCCCCGGTCAAGCCGCCCGCCATGAAAATCCATTGGATTTCCGAATCGTCTCTGGTAAAGTGGTTCGGGTGATCAACCCGATTCCCTCTGGGGAGGCCAACGAATAATGAACCGGCTGACCGTGCTTCTGATCCGTCTCGTCCTCGCCGTCGCGGCCGGGTTCCTGCTGTGGTGGGTGTTCCCCATGTTCAAGAGCCCCTGGCTGATCGTGCCCCTGGCCGGCCTGGTGTTTGCCTCGGCCTACGTGTCCGAACTGGTCCGCCGCCGGAAGGGGCCGTGAGGGGGCGGTTAAAATCCCGGGCACGCCCCGGCGCCGGTTGGTTCCTGGCCGTCGGCCTGGTGTTCCTGCTGGGGACGGGGTGCGGCTCGGGGGGTGGTTTTTCCCCCGTGGCGCCGCCGGGCAAGGTCTCCCCGGCCGGCGTCATCTTCAAGGCCGGCCGGCTGCAGGCCACCTTCAACCACCGTCCGAAATGGATTCGCGTCGCCCTCAAGAACCTGGGGACCAGTCCCCTGCGCCTGCTGTGGGACGGCGCCCTGTTCGTCGATCACCTCGGCCGGGCCTGGCCGACCAGGGCCTACGTGGTCAAGGCCGGCGACGCCAGACTGTCCTGGCTTCGCCCCCGGGGGCTGTTTGGAGGATCGGGGTCCGAGAGCGTGGGCCCCTACTTCCAGGACGCCCCCGAGACCCTGGCCCCGGGGGCCACGCTCGAGGCCTACCTGATCCCCCGGAAGAACATCTGGCCCGAAGTCGGCCTGGTGCTCAAGGACAGACAGGAACGGGGCCTGCCCATCCCCCGGTTGGGGCTCCCCGGGCGCACCGTCCGGCCCATCGAGTACGGCCCCAACTTCAGCGTCATCCTGATCGTCGAGGGGCCGGACCGGACCGACAAGCGCCGCTACACCTTCCGCTACCGACCTTCTTCCTGAAGCTCCCGGCGAACCAGGCCCAGCCGCCCGCCGGCGGCCAGGGTCCGGCGTTCCCGATCGTCGGCTGAGAGAATAAGCCGGAGCGGACCGTCGGGCCCCGCCGCGTCCAGGTCTTCTTGACCGTCCAGAATGGACCGACGCCATCCGGTGAACTCGAGGCGGTCGCCCTGATTCAAACGGTCGTAGTCCCTTGGATCGGCAAAGGTCAGGGGCACGATCCCGAAGTTGATCAGGTTGGCCCGGTGGATGCGAGCAAAGCTTTTGGCCAGCTTGACCCGGACGCCCAAGAATCGCGGGGCCAGGGCGGCGTGCTCCCGACTCGACCCCTGGCCGTAGTTCTCGCCCCCCAGAACCGCGGCCGGGCCGCTCCGGGCGATCCGGTCGCAAAAGGTATCGTCCGTGTCCTGGAAGACGCAGGCGCTGATGGCCGGGATGTTGCTCCTCAGCGGCAGGACCTCGGCCCCGGCGGGCAGGATGTGATCGGTGGTGACGTCGTCGCCCACCTTCAAGATAACCGTCGCCGTCAAATCCTCGGGCAGGGGCTCGAGTTCGGGAAACGGGGCGATGTTCGGGCCGCGGACGATCTCCACCGTCCGCCCGTCCTGGGGCGGGAAGACCAGATTGGCGGAATCGCCCAAATAACTCTCCGGCTCGCTCACCGACGGATAATCGCCCAGCTCCCTGGGGTCGACGATCCGTCCGGTCAGGGCCGCGGCCACGGCCACCTCGGGTGAGCAGAGATAGACCTGGTCGTCCCGGGTGCCGCTGCGGCCGGGGAAGTTGCGGGGCATGGTCCGGAGCGACACCGCGCCCGTGGGCGGGGCCTGACCCAGGCCCAGACAGCCCAGGCACCCCGGCTGGTTGAGGCGAGCGCCGGCCAGGAGCAAACGGTTCAAATCACCCGAGGCGGAGAGGTTCATCAGGATCTGCCGCGAGCCGGGATTGATGTCCAGGGTCAGACCGGGATAGACCCGCCGACCCTCCAGGGCCGCGGCCACCAGCGCGAGATCGGTCAGCGACGAGTTGGCGCAGGAGCCGATGATCACTTGGTCCACGGCCAGGCCGGCCGCCTCCCTGACCGGAACCACGTTGTCCGGCATGGAGGGACGGGCGATGAGGGGCTCTAGTTGGTCCAGGTCGATCGTCTCGACCTCGTCGTAGGCCGCGCCCTCGTCCGCGGCCAGGGGGGTGAACTGGTCCGGGCGGCCCATGGCCCGCAAAAACTGGGCCGTGCGCTCGTCCGAGGGAAAGACCGACGAGGTGGCCCCCAACTCGGCGCCCATGTTGGCGATCACCCCCCGCTGGGGGACGCTCAGGCCTTGGACCCCCTCGCCGAAATACTCGAGCACGAAACCGACCCCGCCCTTGACCGACCGGCGGCGCAGCAGTTCCAGGATCACGTCCTTGGCCGCCACCCAGTCCGGCAGACGGCCGACGAGCCTGACCCCCAACACTCGGGGGGTCACGAAAAACGGCCGCCCGGCCATGGCCGCGGCCACGTCCAGCCCGCCGGCGCCGATGGCCAGCATCCCCGCCCCGCCGGCGGTCGGGGTGTGAGAGTCGCTGCCCAGGAGCGTCCGGCCCGGCCGGGCGAACTGCTCCAGGTGAACGTGGTGGCAGATGCCGTTGCCCGGCGGGCTGAACACCGCCCCGAACCGGGCCGCCGCGGACCGCAGAAAGCGGTGGTCGTCGGCGTTCTTGAAGTCGGTCTGCAACAGGTTGTGGTCCACGTAGGACACCGACAGTTCGGTCCGCACCCGATCCAGCCCCAGGGCCTCGAACTCGAGCCAGGCCAGCGTCCCGGTGGCGTCCTGGGTCAGGGTCTGATCGATCCTCAGGCCGATGGTCCGACCCGGGGCGAGGTCGCCCTCGACCAGGTGGGCGGCGATAATTTTTTGAGTCAGGTTGCGGCCCACGTCCCTTGCTCCTCGAGTCTGGTTAGAGGCGCAAATCTACCACGAACCGACCCTGGTTGCCATTCGGAATCCGAAAATTCGAGGAACCTGGGTCTACGAAAAGGGGAATGCAGGGTCTGCGCGCCGAGATGGGGATTGTGGGACGGTGAGGGACGTCTATCTAAAAAGGAAACGATTGAGGCTAGTTACGGCCATCATTCACCTTGGAGTTCGGTCGTGGAATTGAGGTGGGTCGGAACTTGCACCCCCATCTAACCAGTCAGTTGATACGGGCGGTTGAAAAACGCGTCCCCCAAGCGCCACCGGACCGACCAACGCTCCGACCCCGGCTGCCCGACTCAGGGCCCCCTGGCCCGGCCTCCCTTTGGTTGGTCCGTTTAGATAGATAGCCCCGTCGCCTCCTTTGGCGGCGGGGCGCTTTTTTTCCAAAAAACCCGGGACAGGGCCAAGTGTTGATTGGGGTTGCGGGAAAGATATAATTGGGCCATGGTTACGGGACCTGTTTCCGGCAATTTATGAAAACGTTGGCCCTTCGGCCCGAGGGCGGCCAACGGAAAGGAGCGACACGTGTCGGTGATGTTCGAAACCGTCGGCATCGGCCCCCTGAAATTGTCCAATCGCTTTGTCCGCTCGGCCACCTGGGAGGGGATGGCCACCGACGAAGGGGCGGTCACGGATGGTTTGATTGACCTGATGGTCGCCCTGGCCGCCGGCGGCGTCGGCCTGATCATCACCGGTCACGCCTATGTTTCGACCGAGGGCCAGGCCGGCCGCCGGCAATTAGGGGTGTCCGACGACCGGCTGATCCCGGGTCTGGGCGACATGACCCGGGCGGTGCACGGGGCGGGCGGGCGGATCTGTCTGCAACTGGCCCACGCCGGGCTGCAGGCCCCGGAGCAGTTGACCGGGCAACCGCCGGTCGGGCCGTCGGATGACCCGCCGCCGGCGGGCGCTCCGGGCCGGGCGTTGAGCGCGGCCGAGATAAAGGACCTGGCCGTCGCCTTTGGCCGGGCCGCCGGCCGGGCCAAGGAGGCCGGGTTCGACGCGGTGCAGATCCACGCCGCCCACGCCTATCTGCTCAGTCAGTTTCTCTCCCCGGCCTTCAACAAGCGGACCGATGAGTACGGCGGCCCGATCGAGAACCGGGTCCGGGCCGCCAGGGAGGTTTACGGCGAGGTGAGGCGGGTGGTCGGCGACGACTTCCCGGTGCTGATCAAGATGAACTCGTCCGACTTTCTGGAGGGCGGGCTGACGGTCGAGGACGCCGTCGCGGCGGCCCAACTACTGGTTCAGGACGGCCTGGACGCCGTGGAGCTGTCCGGCGGCACGGCGGCCTCGGGCAAGTACCTCCCGGTCCGGCCGGGCAAGGTCAAGCCGGGCGAGGAAGGCTATTACCGGGACGCCGGTCGGGCCCTGAAAGGGGTGGTGGACGCGCCGGTGATCCTGGTCGGCGGGATCCGGTCCCTGGAGGGGGCCGAGGGGTTGGTCAATGACGGCGCGGCCGACCTGATCGCCCTGTGCCGGCCGCTCATCCGCGAACCGGACCTGATCAACCGCTGGCAAAGCGGCGACCGGGCCGTAGCCGCCTGCCTCTCGGACAACCAGTGCTTCGGGCCCGTGGTCTCGGGCAAGGGGCTTTACTGCGTGACCAAGGAGAAGGAGGGGGCTGAGCGTTAGATAAGGAGTGTCCACCGCAAGATTGGGCGGCAACGCGGCCGGCCGTCCCTCAGGGTTGGCTGTCCACGAACCGCGGCGGACCCAGCTCGGAGAAGGCGAAGCTGTAAAACACGTTGTGGCCGTTGTAGTCCAGCACCCGGATGTCGTCCTGCTGTTTGACGTCTTTCAGGACGGCCTCGAATTTTTGGCCGTACCGCTTCCGGCAGAGGTCGATGTCCACCTCGCAGGCGATGTACTTGTTGACGCCCTTGCCCGCCAGCTTGCTCGCCAGGTCGGGCGAGGTGAACGACTCGTAAGACGTCAGGATCAGGATCGGCCCGGTGCCGGTGAAGATGATACCCGCTTTCATGGTTGCACCCCCGATGATGGTTGCTAAAAAGTCCAACCTCTGGCGGAGGGTTGCCTGAGGTTGCGGTCGAGACCGGTGGGCAGGGTCGAGGTCGGATTCGAGGATCGTTCAGGGCGATGGACGGGCGTCGGCGCCGGAGCGCCTTCGGCAACCCTTTTGTTAATTATATCCCCGTCCGCGGCGATCGGCAAAAAAAAGCCCCGCCGGGCCGAGGAGGCCGGTCGGGACCAGGGCTGACGTGGTGGAGACGATGGGACTCGAACCCACGACCTGCGCGTTGCGAACGCGCCGCTCTCCCAACTGAGCTACGTCCCCGTTTAAAAAGATTAACACTATAGACCGGTGGGGGTAAAGTCAAGTG
>JAHJDS010000447.1 GCA_018812395.1 Pseudomonadota bacterium | reverse complement strand
CGCCGTGGGGCTGGACCCCGAGCAGATGGGCGTCAGCCGGGAAATCCTGGACGAGTACTACCTCCTCCACGTGGCCTACCTCGATCCCGAGGTGCGCCCCTTGGTCGAGGCCGGCCACATCAATGACGCCCTGGAGGTGGTCCACGCCGCGGCCCTGCCCCGGGTGGACGACTGGGAGTTGATCGACGCCCTGGAGGTGGAGCCGCCCGAGGTGTGGCGCTATTTCGTCAGGCCTAAAAGCGACCGACTGAAGGCCTTCAGGGAGCAAAACGGCCTGAGCGATTCCCGGGCGGCCGAGGAGGAGTTCATCTCCCAGAGCGCCTTTTCCTTGAGCCGGACCTACTACCATTCCGGCGAGGAGCAGCGGGCCTTTGTCATGAGCTTCGGTCGGGACATGATGATCCTCAAAGCGGTCGGCTACGCCGAGGGCGTGGTCCGGTACTACCAGTTGGAGGACGTCACCGCCCACGTCTGGATCGCCCACCAGCGCTACCCGACCAAGGGCCGGGTGTGGCACCCGGGCGGGGCCCACCCCTTCGCCGGCGTCAACATGGCCCTGGTCCACAACGGCGACTTCGCCAACTACCACTCGGTGTCCGAGTACCTGGCCCAGCAAAATCTTTTCCCGCTGTTCATGACCGACACCGAGGTCTCGGCCCTGATGTTCGATCTGCTGACCCGGACCTACGGCTACCCCCTGGAGTACGCCATCGAGGCCCTGGCCCCGACCACCGAGCTGGACTTCGACCAGTTGGCCCCGGACAGGCAGGCCGTGTACGCCGCCCTCAACCGCTGCCACATCCACGGCTCGCCCGACGGCCCCTGGTTCTTCATCATCGCCCGCAACGACGTGGCCACCGGCGACTTGGAGTTGATCGGCGTCACCGACACGGCCATGCTCCGGCCCCAGGTATTCGCCCTCCACGAGGGCGAGGTCCAGTTGGGGCTGATCTGCTCGGAGAAACAGGCCATCGACGCCACGCTCCGGAGCCTCTCCGAGGAGGACGGCCGGGTGGGACAGGTGGCCGACAAGTACTGGAACGCCCGGGGCGGGTCCCACACCGACGGCGGGGCGTTCATCTTCCGGCTGCACCGCACCGAGGACGGCGGCCGGCGGATGACTTGCACCGACAAGTTCGGCGTCCCGGTCATCGTGGACACGGACAATGAGGTCGGGGACGTGAGCCAGGCCCTGGCCTACGCCCAGGGCGCCGAGTACAACGCCGAGAAGACCTGGCCGCCGGAGGGCAGTTGGGTCCACGAGGTGATCGGGCAATTCGACCGGCTGTCGGCCGAGGAGTTGACGGACCTCGTCCAGGCCAAGATGCCCGGCGGCAACTTCGACGACCTGGCCTCGCTGACCCGGAAGGTCTTCTACGCCGCGGAGAGCGCCGACGAGCGGCGACAAAAGACGGTGACGCTCCTGACCAGCCTCCTGGACGCCCGGATGGACTGCGGGCATCTCCGGCCCCGGTGCGTCAAGGAGATGATCGGCCTGTCCATGGCCGACGTCCTGGGCGCCGTGCCGGTGCTCGACTCGGGAGGTCACAGCGCCTGGGCCCGACTGGACCGGGAAACCCGGGACCTGCTCCGGGCGCCCGCCGGCGACGAGGCCATCCTGGTCATCGACGCCCGGGACTTCCCGCCCGAGGGCGAGGAGTGCGACGCCAACCTGGTGGTCCAGGCCCATGGTCTCGGCTGGCGCCGGTTCATCTGTTACAACTACCGCGGCCAGCGTTTCCTGGGGTGCGGCCTGGGGCCGGCCAGCGACGGAGTCGTCATCGACGCCTACGGCTCGACCGGCGACTATCTGGCCTCGGGCGCCGACGGCCTGACGATGGTCGTCCACGGCAACGCCCAGGACCAGCTGGGCCAGATCATGGCCCGGGGCAAGCTGGTGGTCCACGGCGACGTGGGCCAGGCCTTTTTGTACGGGGCCAAGGGCGGCGACGTGTACGTCCTGGGCAACGCCGCCGGCCGGCCGATGATCAACGCCGTCGGCCGACCGCGGGTGGTCATCAACGGCACCTGCCTGGACTACCTGGCCGAGTCGTTCATGGCCGGCGATCCGCTTAAGGAAGGCGGCTTCGTGGTCTTGAACGGTCTGGGCATTGACGACCGCGGCCGGATCAGCCCCCTGCCGACGCCCTACCCCGGCTCGAACCTGTTCTCCCTGGCCTCGGGCGGGGCGATCTACGTTCGCGATCCGCACCGCCAACTGGTGGCCGAGCAGCTCAACGGCGGGGTGTTCATGCCCATGACCAAGGCCGATTGGGAGCTGATCCGGCCCTATCTGGAGGAGAACGAGCGGCTGTTCGGCATCAAGATCAACGACCATCTGCTGACGGTGGACGGCGTGCGGCGGGCCTTTGACCGTGTCTACCGGGCCGTCAAGGCCGTCCGGCTGACGGTCCTCACCGGCCGGGAGACCGAGGAGAGCACGCCGGGATTGTAAAAGGCTGGATTCAGTCCGCGAATTGGCGCATCCGGTCGATGAGTTGAACCAGTTTCTCGACCTCGGCTTGGAACAGCTGCTCCCCCTTGTCCCGGGTCGCCCGGGTGGGATCGCCCCAGACCCCGCCGGGCCAGTACTTTCGCGGATCACGACTCAAGATATATTTAGGAAAGGTCGGATACTCGGCCTCGGCCGTGCCACGGACCAGGTCGGGGTGGAGGTGGATCATCAGCGAGGTCTCGACCTCGCCGGCGTGCCCGTCCTGGTCGTCGGTGATCAGATCGTCCGTCTCCTCGTAGACCTCCGTCAGCAGGTCCAGAACGTTGACCACGGCGATCACCGTGCCCGGGAACCGGTCGCGCAGGGCCTCGCCGGCCTCGATCAACATCGGCATGTGGCCGCTGCCGGCGTGGCCGGTGACCATCAGCAGGCGCCGGAGCCCCTGGCGAAAAAGGGCGGCCCCGACGTCGAGGGCCAGGGCCTTGAGGGTCTCGGGCCGGATGGTCAGGCTGCCGGGAAACAGGGCCGTCGAGCGGCAGACGCCGTAGGTCAGGGCGGGGGCCACCAGGCACCCGGTCCGCCGGGCCACGGCCCGGGCCAGCTCCTGGGCGTGGAAGAAGTCGGTGCCCAGGGGCAGGTGGGGCCCGTGCTGCTCCACGGCCCCCACGGGCAGGATCACCAGGTCGGTCTCGCCGACCGCTCGCTGGAACTGGTCGCGGGTCAGGCGGTCGATGTCCATTCCCTCTCCTTAAAAAACTTTCAAACATAACGGCCCGCCCGGGGCCGTTCGTCCGGGGTCCGGAGGCGCCCCGGCCCTCCCGACGATAAAACAACCAACAACCGGGAAGTTTGTCAAGTCACCCGCGACAGCGGGCCGATAGCTCCCCATCAGGGGCGTCACCATGGCGGCCGCGATTCCTACCCATCGGTCCCCTGTAAAAAATGGCGCAGCGAGAGTCCGCCCCCGCCGCGCCGGCGATCGTCGGCTCAGGCCAGTTCCCGGACCGCCTCCCGCATCAGGCGGCCGATGGGCACACCCTGGGGACAGGCCTTTTCGGCCGGGCCGTAGTCCAGTCCGGCCAAGCGAACCCGGACGGCGGTCGGGATCTCGGCGTAGGTCTCCCGGGCCAGGTCCCGGTCGCCGTACTGGCGGGCGTACATCAGGCACCGCATCACGTCGGCCACCGGGGCGCCCCCGCTGACCAGGGTTTGGCAGATGCTGCCGCAGCCGGCGCAGTAGCCGCCCGCGGCGGCCACCCGGCGCAGGAGTTCGTGGTCGATGGCCGAGAGCTTGGTCCGGTCCAGGGCCGCGGCCACGTTCGAGGCCAGGACGGTCAGGTTGTACATGGCCGAGCAGATGGAGGCGATGCGGTTGTCCTCCCAGACCGCCTTGAGATGGGCCTGCTGGGGCGTGAACCCGCGCTTGGTGAACCGGTCGACCAGCTTGGCCTCGGCGGCGCTGTCGGTCGAGTAACTGCGGCCGCCCTGGGTCTTCATCGCCGTCAGGCCGATGCCGGCCCGGTGGCAGGCCTCGACCGCCCGGCGCATCTGGGGCGTATTCATCACCCGGTAGTTGTAGGTGAACATGATCCCGTCCACCCACCCCAGCTTGGGGGCCGCGGCCAGGCAGGCGGCCATGTTCTGGTGGGAGGAGAAGCCCAGCAGCTTGATCTTGCCCTCCTTCTTCTTCTGCTCGCCCCAGGCCTTGAGGCCCGGACCCAGCTCGGAGATTTCGTCCACGGCGTGGACGAAGTAGAGGTCCACGTAGCTGGTCTTGAGCCGCTTGAGGGACTGGTCCAGGGCTTTGGTCAGTTCTTTGGGGTCGCGGCTCCGGCCCTTGCTGACCAGGAAGATGTCCTTGCGGGCCGTGGGGTTCTTGGCCAAATACATGCCGATGCCCAGCTCGCTGCGGCCCCAGCCGTACCGCTCGGCCGTGTCCCAGTAGGTCACGCCCAGCCTCAGGGCCTGCCTCAGCACCAGTTGGTTGTTGGGGGTGTCGAAGATGCCGCCCAGGGCCAGGATCGGGACCTTGATCCCGCTCTTGCCGAAGGTCCGCCGGGGCATGGTCGTTGCCGGTGCGGCCTGGGCCTCGGTCGGGCCGGACCCCAGGGCTCCGGCGGCCCCGGCCGCCCCCGTTGCGCCGGCGGCCACCGCCGCCGTCCTCAAGAAGTCTCGACGTGAAACGCCGTCATTCGCCATGATCTCACTCCATCGATGGTTCGTCCATCTGCTCTCGTTCATCTCTAAGCCGGGACGTCACAGGAAGGTGCGTCCCCGGCGGCGCGATTCGTTTTCGGCCGTGACCCGGATCGCTCGCAGGCCGCTGACCGGGCACTCGTGCTCGCAGGTCCCGCAGCCGATGCAGGCCCGGACGTCCACGTAGGGCCGCTGCAGGCGGACCTGGATCTCGATGGCCGTGCCCGGGCGGGGCGGGGCGGTCCAGGGTTTGGCCGAGGTGACGCTGTCGGCCCTATTGGCCTTGATCCGCCGCCGGCCGCCGCCGCCCGGCAGGGACACGAAGTAGTCCCCCGTGGCCAGGGCGCCGGCCGTCAGGGGCGGACCGGACACCCGGGCCGTGCGGCCGTCGGCCTCGATCACCCGCCGCCGGCCGTCGCGGATGGTCTGGTACTCGACCCGGGTGAAGATGGCCTTGGGGCTGACCGGGCAGTTCTCCTGGCAGACGATGCACGGCCGGTCCATGGCCCAGGGCAGACAGCGGCCGCGGTCCACGAAGGCGGTCCCGATCCGAATCGGCCCGGCCGCGGCGTACTTGCCCCGCCCCAGCTTCTCGTCCAGGCTCAGCGGCCGGATGGCGGCCGTGGGGCAGACGTGCCCGCAGGCGACGCAGATGAGCTGACAGCCGCTGGTGCCCACCCGGAAGTTCAGCACCGGCGTCCACAGCCCCTCGAGTCCGGCCTGGAGCCCGGCCGGCTGGAGGACGTTGGTCGGGCAGACGCGCAGGCACTGGCCGCACTTGGTGCAGCGGTCCAGGAAGGCGGCCTCGGGGAGGGCCCCGGGCGGCCGGACCAGCCGGGGGGCGTAGTTGTGACCCAGCAGCCCGCTCAGGCGCAGCATCGGCACCGCCGTCACGGCCGAGATCAGCGACACCGTCAGGCCCCGCCGGGTCAGGTCGGGCGAGGTGATCTCGCCCGCGGCCGACTTCTGGGGCCTAAACGTGATCTCGTCGTCAGGGCACCCGTCGAGGCAGTTGAGGCACAGCACGCACTCGGCGTGCCGCAGCTCGCCGGAAGGCCGGCAGGCCCCCTCGCAGTGGTGCTCGCACAGGCCGCAGTCGCGGCAGGTCGCTTGGCGCTTGGCCACCCGCCACCACGCGAACCGGCCCAACAGGCCCGTCAGGGCGCCCAGGGGGCAGACGTAACGGCAATAGAACCTGGGCCGCCAGAGGTTGAGCAGGAGCGCGGCGACGAAGATGCCGCCGATCAAAAAGGTGCCCTCGTAGGTGCGCGTGCCCGCGGCCAGTTGGTGAACGCCCGAGTCCAGCAGGGGCGCGACCACCAGGTTGATTGAGCGGTAGACCAGCGGGATGGGGTCCAGCAGGCCCGTTTGGAGGCTGGCGGCCACGGCCCGGTCCAGGGGCAGCCACAACCCGACCGCCAGCCACAGCCCGGTCAGGGTCAGGGTCACGGCCACGGCCCGGCCCGGCCGGTCAAAAATCTTGAGCACGGCCAGGACGGCCACGGCCACGGCCAGCCCGGCGGCCACCAGGGCCGAGACGGCCGTGGCCCTCGACGGCGCGGCCAGCACCCGGCTCAAGAGACCCCCGGCGCCGGCGGTCAGCAGGAACACCAGGAGGTAGTACTTGATCGCCTGGCCCCGGTGAAAGGCGTTGACGGCCGTCTTTTGGGCGGCCTTGCGCCGCCTTCTCCCCAGCCAGCCCACGAACTGGTGCATCGCCCCGAAGGGGCAGACCCAGCCGCAGAAGAACCGCCCCAGCACGATCGTCAGGACCACCGTCAGCAGGGCCCACAACAGCCCGGCGTAGACGGCGCCGGTGGTCAGGGCCGTGGCCAGGGCCACCAGGGGGTCCAGTTCCAACAGCCAGTTGATGGGCCAGCCCCGCAACTGCCACCAGCGCTCGCCCAGGGTGGCGACGACGCAGAACCACAAAAACAGGGTCACGAAGAAGACCTGGCTGATCCGACGGGCGGTCACGATGCGCATGGCCTAAACCTTCAACCGCGCGGGCCGGAGCTTTTCGAAGTCGACCGTGCCGGCGCCCCGGGCCCCGGCCTGGCCGATCCAGGGCAGGTCGGCCGGGCGCTTGCCCAGCAGGGCGGCCCCGCGGGCGTCGGCGGCCACCTGGTCGGTGGAGACGATCATGGTGTCGGTCTTCTTGAGGTCTTCCAGGGACCCGCCGGTGGGGCCGTTGCGCATCATCGTCATGGTGCCGTCGAGGATGACCAGGGTCGGCCGGACCAGCAGGGCCAGCTCGGTGATGATGCCGTTGATGTCCTGGTGGAACACGTTGCGCGACCCCCCCAGCAGGCCGTACCAGTTCTTCATGGTCATCGAGGCGCCGCTGCGGTGGTGGTCCTTGACCGGGGCGAGACCGATCAGTTTGGTGATGCCCTCCAGCGGCCCGGCCATCAGGGGCCAGTGCTTGATCAGCCGGCCGCCGGGGAGGGTGGTCGGCCGGAAGAACTCGGCCCGGGGCAGGACCAGCCGGCCCCCGGCGGCGCGGACGGCCGCCTCGAGGCCGCTCAGCCGGAAGGCGCTGGCCGGATCGTTGATCGGGTTGTCGGTGACGATCACCCGGGAGGCCCCGGCCCGCCGGCACAGCCGGATGAGTTCGGCCGTAAGTTCGGGGTTGGTCGTGGCCCCGAGCTGGGGCGGCAGGGCGAAGGCGGCGTTGACCTTGAGCAGCACCCGGTCGCCCTTCTTGATCAGGGACTCGAGCCCGCCCACGGCGGCCAGGGCCGCCCCCAGCGTCTTGATCCGGTCGCCGCCATGGACGATGGCCATCCTGCCCTTGGCCGCCGGGACCGAGTAGTCGGGCAGGGTCACCGGCCGCTTTTCCTCAGGCGAGGCCGAGGGCGGCCGGGAGTCATAGAGCCCGAATCCCAATCCGGCCGCCGCCCCCAGGGTCAGGCCGGCGCCGGCCGCCCGCCGCATAAACTCGCGGCGGCTGAGTTTTTCGGGCGGGTCCGGTGCGCTCATGGCTTGATCTCTCCCAGGCGGCGGTAGAGCTGTCCGGCCAAGGTAAAGGCGGCCGCCCGGTTCTCGGCCTGGTGCACTCCGGCCAGGAACACCCCGCGGCTGAAGACGACCTCGTAGACCCCGGCGATCTCCACGGCGGCGCACCCCGGAATGCCCGGCGGCGGCGGCACGGCCTTGCCCCCGTTCCGGATCAGGAATCGGGCGAATCCTTGGGCCAGGGCCGCGGCCGCGGCCGCGTCCTTGCGCCGCGACAGGAAGGCCGTCACCTTCTGGCCGCCCAGGTCGTACCCGGCGGCGAACACCCGGTCGAATTTGTCGTAGCCAAAGGCGTTGTTGGT
The DNA here is from genome assembly GCA_018812395.1 of Pseudomonadota bacterium. GTDB lineage: Bacteria > Desulfobacterota > Desulfarculia > Desulfarculales > JAHJDS01 > JAHJDS01. Next base: position 459 of record JAHJDS010000447.1, on the reverse strand, counting down.
GAAGAACAGCAGGTTGCCGCGTTCGAGGCCTTGGGGCGGGAACACGCCCAGTTCGGCGATGGACCGCTCGGTGACCTTGGTCCGGGCGACGAGATTGCGAGCCAGGGCGACCATGGCCTTTTCCAGCCGCGGATCGGCCTGGGCGCCGATGATTTCGACGTAGAGCCCCCCGTGAACCAGGAACAGGGCGTTTTTGGTGCCATAGGCGAAGGCCCCCAGGTCGAGCCCCCGCACGTCGGCCCGTTTCTGCTGGCTGTACACGGCAAAGGCCGGGGCGATGGTCCCCATGTCGTAGACAAAGACCTCGAACCAGACCTTGGGATCGGCTTTCAATGCGAAGCGCTGGCAGATCATTTTCTTGAACCCTGACTGCAAATACAGCTCGGCCTTGCCGTCAATCTTGAGGTGCAGGTTGTGGGGGCCAAAGGACTCCGCCGGGGAGAGCACCCTCAGCTCCGG
>JAHJDS010000446.1 GCA_018812395.1 Pseudomonadota bacterium | reverse complement strand
GGACCTGGGCGACACGCCGTTCGTCCCGGCCGATGACATTGCCCGCCTGGCCGACCTGATCCTGGAGCGCATCCGCCGGCCGTCCGATCCGCCGTTTGTTGTGCTGAAGGTCGACGGTCGCAAGGTGCCCATCAAGTTTTTCGTGCGGAATATCATCGACCAGACCGTCCGCGGCCTGGTGTCGACCCTGAAGGGCGGCGAGAACGCCAAGAAGATCGAGCTTGTCCTCGACCGGCCGGACCACGAGAAGTCGGATTAAAAAAAACGCTTGGGGAACAACAACCCGGCCGACTATTTTTAAGGTCGGCCGGTTTTTTTTGGAAAGTCGGTCCTGTTCAATCCTGAATTTCGCGGCCGAAACTCAGGCCGTGTTCCTGATGGACAGTCGGCGAGCCTCGGCCCGCTTTTTGTGAGAGCGACCGGGCTCGCCACCCGGCTCGGACTTGCGGTAAACGTGCTCGCTCACACTGAACGACAATGCGCCACGTTACATATGTAAAGCGGAGCCGAAACGGAGTGGAGGCGGCGAGCGCGGACGTGGAGGTCAGTGAACGGCTTGATGTTCGTCGCGAAGTACGCCCGTGCGGCTTCGCACCTAGCCGGGGCGGGCGGTCAGCTTGACCTTGACCTTGATCTTGCGGCCGGCCCGATACAGATCCAGGGTGACGACCCGGCCGACCTTCATCCGGCTGATGAGGCGCATCAACTGGTTCATGGATTGGATCGGCCGGCCGTCCACGGCCACGATCACGTCGCCGCCGGCCGGCAGCCGGAGATTGCCGGCCTCGATGACCGAGTCCGAGCCCTTGAGCCCGGCCGCGGCGGCTGGACCGCCCTTGAAAACCCGGACGAGGAGCACGCCCTGGTTGACCAGCAGCTCGAGGACGTTGGCGTACTCGGGCCTGAGCGTCATGCCCTCGAGGCCCAGCCAGGGCCTCACCACCCGGCCCTGGGCGATGAGCGCCTTGGCCACCTCCCGGGCCCGGCTGACGGGAATGGCGAACCCGATGCCGTGGGAGGCGCCCGAGGGCGAGAAGATGACCGTGTTGATGCCGATTACTCGGCCGGCGCTGTCCAGGAGCGGCCCGCCCGAGTTGCCGGGGTTGATGGCGGCGTCGGTCTGGATCAGGCCCCGCATGATCATCCCCCGCCGGGTGCGCAGGTTGCGGTTCAAGGCGCTGATGATGCCCGTGGTCACGGTATGGCCCAGGCCGAAGGGGTTGCCGATGGCCACCACCTTCTGGCCGACCCGGAGGTGCTTCGAGTCGCCCAGGGGCAACACGGCCAGCCGGCGCGAGGTCCGGACCCTGATCACCGCCAGGTCGGTCCGGGTGTCGCGGCCCACCAGCCGGGCCCACAGCCGCCGGCCGTCGGCCAGGCGGACCTGTATCCGCCGGGCCCCGGCCACGACGTGGTTGTTGGTCAGGATGTAGCCCCGGGGATCGATGATGAACCCCGTGCCCTGTCCCCGGCGGGGCACGATCTCCATGAAGTAGTTGTAGGCCAGCGTGACGGTGGTGATGTTGACCACGGCCGGCTGGGCCCGGGCGATCAGCTTGATGGTATGTTGCTCGTCCGAGGTCAGGGAGGCGGGCCTGGCGTCGGTCGCCCGGTGCTGGACAAAGTGCAGATCGGCCACCGACGGTCGGCTCTCGAACCATTCCCGCACCTGGTCATAGCCGCCCATCAGCCCCAGGCCCACGCCCAGGGCGGCCACCATGACGATCAGGGACAATAGTGACGATCCGCGATTCATGTGGCCCTATTTACCACTGGCTGGGTTCGGGGTCAACCGGGCCTCTTGCTCCGACCGCCCGCACCGGGGCCCCGGCTTTGCCTTTTACCGGGCGATGGGGTATAAAAATTGACTCATTCCTCTTGACAAGGGGCAAGGGGTGGCCCGATTTCTGCCGCGACCCAAAAACGTATTACTGGTCCTGGGCTCGATTGTGCTGGCCCTGGTGGCGGCCGAGGTGGCCATCCGGGTGTTCGCCCCCTGGCCGTTCTACTCCCGGGGGATGACGGTCCGTTTCCATCCCGAGGTCGGCTGGACCTTTGCCCCGAACCTGGACACCTTGTCCACCAACCAGCCCCGGGAGTACGTCCGGCCGTTTAGGACCAACTCCTTGGGTTTTCGGGACGCCGAGCACCGGCCCATCCCCACGGGCGGGGCCTTCGTCGCCCTGGGCGACTCCTACACCGTGGCCCGGGAGGTCTTTCGGCCCCAGCGGTGGCCCGAGGTCCTGGCCCGCCTCATCTCGAACTACCAGGGCCGGCCAACCAAGAGTCTCAACTTCGCCTGCGACGCCTACAGCCCGACCCAGTACTGGCTGGCCTACAAGTGGTTCGGCCGAAAATTTCCCCACAAGCTGGTCATCGTATTGTTTTACACGGGCAACGACTTCGCCGACGTGATCGGCAACCGCAATACGCCCTTTCTGGCGCCCGGGCCGGGCGGCTTTCGGCTGGTCAGGCCCCAGGACCCGACCCTGATCGTCAAGCGCTGGGGCGGCCAGCGGAAGTGGTACAAGTGGTTTCACCTCTACAACCGCCAGCGCGATTTCTTCGCCGGGCTCCGGCTCAAGCGGAAGTGGCGGCAGCAACGGGCCCGGTGGGACGGCACGGTGAAAAACTTCTGGAAGGTCTACCGCGGCCCCTTCCAGGTGGTCAATCCCATTTACCGTAAACCCCCGGCCGGATTTTATTGGCGGCGGCTGCCCCTGGTGCGAGAGTCCTTCCGCCGGCTGCAGCGCCTGGTCAAGGCCGGAGGGGCCACCCTGGTGGTGTTTATCATGCCCCAGCGGCGGGCTTATGGCGACCGGCAAGGGGGGTCCGACGGCCTGGCGCCCGGCCTGGAAGTGGTGCTTAAGACCCTGGACCTGGACCAGCCCCAGCAAAAGATCAAGGCCGTGCTCCAGGATTTGGGCATCGAGGCCTATGACCTGACCCCGGCCCTGCGGCGGCTGGGCTCGACGGCCCGGGACTTCAACTTCCCCTGGGACACCCACTTGACGGCCAAGGGCCAGGCCTTCATCGCCAAGGTGATGTTCGATTTCCTGCGGAAAAAGGGCCTGCTCAAGAAGGCTGGTCTGGGGCCTGCGGGACGGCCTCAGCCGTAGGACGGCGTGCGCAGGTCGGTCCGGGAGCGCAGGTGGGCCTCGTAGCTGCGGGCCAGCCGCTGACCGATGGCCCCGGCCAGGCGTTTCATCACCAGAAAGGCCTCCCGCGGGTTTTTCTCGAAGATGTGCTCCAGGGCGGTCCGGTCGATCTTGAGGACCCTGGTGGCGGCGTCGCACCGGGCCGAGGCGGTGTAGACGTTGGGCTCGACCAGGGCCGACCAGCCGAAGACCTCTCCCGGGGCGTCCACCGAGAAAATGAGGACGCCCCCTTCCTCGATGAACAGGCTGATTCGCCCCTCTTCGAGCAGGTACAGGTTGTCGGCCGGGTCACCCCGCTGGAAGAGGACCTGGTCCTGGGCGTGGGTTTCTTCCTGGGCCGCCTCGGAGATCTCGCCCATGAACTCCGGGCCCAGGTCCTTGAACAGGACTGACTCCTGGACAAACATGACACCCCCCTGTTGGTGTGATGATTAATCATACCACAGCACCAGGGATTCGTCCCGAGGGCCGTGGGGGGGCGTTTTTTTTACATTGGACCGATTGGGGCAGGAAGGGGCCGTGGTGGTTGGGGGCGGCCCTAATTTTTTTCGCCAAGCCCGGATTATTCATGAGGGTTCGTGACGAGGCCTCTATATCCCGTGCGAGTGACGTTTTTCGCGCCATTCTGGCGCGGAGGCATACTTGAGAGGTATGTCGAGCACCAAAACTGCGGTGTCTGGCGACACTCGCATTATTAGTCAATTCGCGGGCAGGGCTCTCAACGACCTACGAACTCTCGTCGCGAGTCGGTGCGGCCACTGCCGCGGCTCGCAGCCGGGAGAGCGAGGCCGCAGTAGAAGTCTCATGAATATTCCGGGCTAGTATGCGATCAGGTCGTGGTCAAAGGCCGACAGCTTGCCTCGGATGCGCCAGATGCGGATCACCAGGTTGGGATTGTCGCGGCCGGTCCCGAAGAACCCGGCCAGGTCGCGGCTGACCCGGGTCAGGTTTTCCGGGGCGATCTCGATCAGCCGGTGCCGCAACTGGACTTTTCTGATCGAGATGCCCGGGAAGCGCCGTAGCGGCCGGGGGGTGAGTACGATCAAATCGACCGTGGTCCAGCCGGACTCGGTCCGGGTGATCCGCATGGGGTAATAGAGCCGGCGGGTGGCGAACCGGTACTGGATGGCGTCGTTGGTCCGGGGCCGGCGGCCCAGGGAGACCACGTCGAACACGAACCAGCGAAAGCCGTCGGCCAGGTACTCGTTGACCACCCGCCTGAGCGGCCCCGGGATGACCACGTTTTTGACGCCTTGCGAGCGCAAATAGCGCGACACCCAGCGGACAAAACGCCGGCCATCCAGGACCTGGAAGACCCGGATGTCGTGGGCCCCGATTTTCTTGTGAAACACCACCCGGGCGGCCGGGGCCTGGGGTTTCATGGCGGACCGGCCAGGGCCGCCCCGAAAGCGGATGGGCCGCAGCCGGGCGTTGATCAGGTCGGTCAGGCGGTGGAACACGGCGATGCTGCTCTTGGTGACCTGGGGTTTGGACGGCAGGGGCAGGATTTCGAGAACCTTGGTCGGGGCCGAGGCGTGGAGGTCGGTGGACAGGATGAGGATTTGCTCGTATCCGTTCCAGGCGATGATGGCCCGCTGATTGGGCTCGAATATCTTGACGTGCGGCCGGAAGGGGATGGACCCCCGGTCGGCGGAGGCGGTGGCGGTGGATAGGATAGACGCTACCGCAACCGCGATAATCATGAAACGTTTCATGCTGTTACCCCTAGTGGTAAGGGTGGAACGCGGTCTACCGACTGAGCGGACCGCTCCGCCGCCGGGTAGTTTATGGATATTTAGACCCCTGGGGGCGGTGGCGGTTCCGTGAAAATTATTTTCCTAGCCTATATGGACATCGGGACAATGTCATTTCGTATCATACCGCTCCCGAGCAAGTAAACCAACTGAAACGGTTGAGTCGCCAGATATTCATGAATAATCCATTCCTTTTCTAATTTCTCAATTAGTTCTGGGGCGTATCTGACTACGTGCCCCAATATAAACATAATTCCATAGTTTGCCGCAACCTGAGCTGTATTGTGATCCTCACAAAACAAGTAATATTTAAAACCTTTGTGTGTCTGTTCACTGAATAGCTTCTTCCTTACGACCGATACAATTTTTTCTCGCAATATCTCTATTGATGACGTTCCATACTTTACGGCATTTTGTGTTTCAAAAAAATATTTACTTTCCCCTTCACCTTCTCCCTGAACCCTCTTAATTGAACTCCATTTCTTTAAATAGTCTCTAATAGTCTTCTTTTGATTTCCACTACAACCTACTATGTCAATCGCCCCATGAATCCAGGCAGTTTTATCTTTTTTGTCCACCATAAAGGACAACTCAACCGGAAACATCTTCTTTGATTTTTGTTTAGTTGCCACATAAATATCGTGAATTCCAGCCAATTGATAGGCCAACTGTGATATCGAGAATTGATTATTCCCGGGCGGCACAACAAATCCACACTCATCAATTAGATCACCAAACACGGGTCTGTATGTCGTATTTCTAGGAGGATTCATTTTTAATCTTAAGCTATTGAGTCCGGTGAACCTTATCGGTAGAGAACCCAATGTTACTCCGTGAAGGTATCTTTTTGGCAATTTCTTTCGTCTAAATATTAAGAAAGCCTTCGCAAGATTCAAGTATGAGTAATACAACATCAAAGGTCGAGTATTGATCGAAGTCTGCGTAGCTGCAGTGAAAAATTCTTGAGATTGCTGAATGTATGATCTAGTACGTACAAGTATATTCTTTTCGATTTTTTTTGCTGAAGCAACAAAACTATTCATGCACTGCCAAGGGTCAGTAGCTGCTATTTTTCCATAGGTTAGGTAATTGTCAGGCCAAAAAGAAAATGGTATCATTTTTCCTTTTACTATGGCCGGCTCACCATCTCGGGGTTTAGGCAGACGGGGCATATTGGCTACCTCCATTGCCATACTCTATAATTTAATAATAGTTCATTTCGAGCTATTAGTCAACATTAAATAATATCATTACCCAAATTAAAATAAATGCTTGCCTAACATCTCCCGGGCGTGGGCCAGGGCGGCGTCAGTATACTCCGGGCCGCTGAGCATTCGGGCCACTTCCTTGGTACGCTCCCCATCATCCAACTCGTCCAGCCGCGTCACCGTCCGGCCGTCCTTCACCTCTTTCACCACCCGCAAGTGCTCTTGGCCAAACACCGCGATCTGCGGCAGATGAGTGATACACACCAACTGCCGCGAATCGGCCAGGGCCCCCAGACGCCGGCCCACCGCCTCGGCCGCGCCGCCGCCGATCCCGGCGTCCACCTCGTCAAAGACCACCGTCTCCTGACCCACCCGGTCCACGGCCAGCGTCCGCAAGGCCAGCATCACCCGCGACAGCTCCCCGCCCGAGGCGATCCGGGCCACCGGCCGCACCTCCTCGCCCACGTTGGGCGAGATCAAAAACCGGGCCCGCTCCAGACCGGTTTCTTGAATCGCCGGCCGACCGGCCTCGTCCGCCGGCCCGACCGCCTCGAAACTGACCTCGAATTTCGTACCCGCCATGCCCAAATCGTCCAGGGCCGCCTCGACCTCCCGGGCCAGCCGCTCGCCCGCCTCGGCCCGGGCCGCGGACAAGGCCTCGGCCGCCCCCTGAAGCTCGGTCCAGGCCGCCTCGACCGCCGCGGCCAG
>JAHJDS010000445.1 GCA_018812395.1 Pseudomonadota bacterium | reverse complement strand
GCCGACGAGGGCGATCCCGGGGCCTACATGGACCGCTCGGTGCTCGAGGGTGATCCCCACAGCGTCCTCGAGGGCCTGACCATCGCCGCCCGGGCCACCGGGGCGACTCACGGCTACATCTACGCCCGCCACGAGTATCCCCTGGCCGTCCAGCGCCTCCTGAAGGCCATCGCTCTGGCCACGGACCGGGGCCTGTTGGGTCAGGGGATCTTCGGCACCGACTTCGACTTCGACATCACCATCTCCACCGGCGCCGGGGCCTTTGTCTGCGGCGAGGAGACGGCGCTCATGGCCGCGATCATGGGCGATCCCGGGCGGCCCCGGCCCCGTCCCCCCTTCCCGGCCCAATCGGGTCTGTGGGGCAGACCAAGCAACATCAACAACGTCGAGACCATGGCCAACGTCCCGGCCATCGTCTACAAGGGCGCCGAGTGGTACGCCGGCATCGGCGGCGGGAACGGCTCCTCGGGCACCAAGGTCTTCTCCCTGGTGGGCAAGATCAACAACACCGGTCTGGTCGAGGTCCCCATCGGCACCACCCTCGGCCGGATCGTCTACGACATCGGCGGCGGCGTCCCCCAGAAGAAGCGCTTCAAGGCCGTCCAGACCGGCGGTCCGTCGGGCGGCTGCATCCCCCAGCAGTTCCTGGACACCCCGGTCGATTACGAGACCCTGGGCCAACTGGGGGCGATCATGGGCTCGGGCGGCATGATCGTCATGGACCAGAGCACCTGCATGGTCGATCTGGGGCGGTTCTTCATCGAGTTTCTGATGGAGGAGTCCTGCGGCAAGTGCGTCCCCTGCCGGGAAGGCCTGCTCAGTCTGCACGAGGTCCTGGGCCGCATCTGCGTCGGCGAGGGGGCGTTGGCGGACCTGGACCGGCTGCGGGACGTGGGCCAGGCCATGAAGGACTTCTCGCTGTGCGGCCTGGGCCAGACCGCCCCCAACCCGGTGCTGTCCACGCTCAGGTATTTCGAAGACGAGTTTTTGGCCCATATCCAGGACAAACGCTGTCCGGCCGGCGTCTGCCGGGGCCTGGTGGTCAGTCCCTGCCAGAACGCCTGCCCGGCCGGGGTGGATGTGCCCAATTACGTCGCCCTGGCGGCCGAAGGAAAGTACCGCGAGTCCTGGGCCGTGGTCTGCGAGCGAAATCCTTTCCCGGCGGTCTGCGGCCGGATCTGCTCCCACCCCTGCGAGGGCAGCTGCCGCCGGGGAGAGTTGGACCAGCCGGTGGCCATCAAGGACATCAAGCGGGTGGTGACCGACTGGGCCTGGGAGCACGAGAGCCTGGACCTCGAGCCGTTCCCGGTGTCGAGGCCCGAGAAAATGGCCGTGGTCGGGGCCGGTCCGGCCGGGTTGACCTGCGCCTATTATCTGAGACAGATGGGCTACGAGGCGGTCGTCTTCGAGGCCGCGGACAAGGCCGGCGGCATGCTCCGCCTGGCCCTGCCGCCCTTCCGGCTGCCGCCCGAGGTGGTGGACCGGGAGATCGAGCGGATCGTCGCCCGGGGCGTGGAGATCAGACTCGACCAGCCCTTGGGAGAGGAGAGGCGGCCCGAGGACCTGCTCGATCAGGGCTACGCCGCCGTGTTCGTCGGCACCGGCGCGCCGCGACCGATGCGTCTGGACATCCCCGGGGCCGACGAGGGCGTCGAGGGTTTTTTGTACGGCCTGGATTTTTTGCGGCGCATCTGCCGAGGCGAGGAACTCCGGTTGGCCGGGAAGGTGGCGGTCATCGGCGGCGGCAACGTCGCCCTGGACGCGGCCCGCTCGGCGCTGAGGCTGGGGGCCGACGAGGTGACCCTCTATTACCGCCGCGAGCGGGAGGACATGCCCTCGTCGGCGGCCGAGATCGAAGAGGCCGAGCAGGAGGGGGTTGGCTTCCACTTCCGGGCCTGGCCCGACCGGGTGGTGACCCAAGGCGGCCGGGTCAGGGGCATGGTCTTCGCCGCCACCGAGTGCGGCCAGTGGGACGCCCAGGGGCGCCGGGCCTTCGAGCGGATCGAGGGTATGGAGAT
>JAHJDS010000444.1 GCA_018812395.1 Pseudomonadota bacterium | reverse complement strand
TGGTCAAGGGCGTGTCGCTGTCCCTGGACGAGGGGGAGGTGGTCGGGGTCATCGGACCCAACGGGGCCGGCAAGACGACCCTGATGCGGGCCGTGTCCGGGTTGACCCCCGGCCGCGGGGTCATCGAGTTCGCCGGCGAGGACCTGACCCGGTTGCCGGCCCACGAGATCGTCAAGCGGCGCGTCGTCCTGTGCCCGGAGAGGCGGCGGATCTTTCCGGAGATGAGCGTCCGCCGGAACCTGCAGATGGGGGCCTACCTGCGCCGGGACCACCGGGCCGTGGCCCGGGACCTGGAGGAGGTCTTGACCCTCTTTCCGGCCCTTAGCCGGCGCCTTAAAAATCCGGCCGGGACCCTGAGCGGCGGCGAGCAGCAGATGCTGGCCGTGGCCCGGGCCCTGATGGCCGGACCGAGGCTGTTGATGCTCGACGAGCCGTCATTCGGCCTGGCCCCGCTGGTCAAGAAGGCCATCGTCCAGACCCTGATGGAGATCCGCCGGACGGGCCTGACGATCCTGCTCTGCGAGCAGGACACCCGGCTGGCCTTCCAGGCGGTGGACCGGGCCTTTGTCCTGGAAAACGGGACCATCAACCTCCAGGGCGAGACCGAAAGTCTCATGGCCAACCCCCACGTCAAGGAGGCCTATCTGGGGCTGGCCTGAGCGGGTTGGAGGAAACAAAGACCGAAGGTGGTGATGCCGTTTGGCAAACGTCAACACCGAAGAGCAACAAGTCATAGTTCAACTATATCACGGAGGTTTCGAGATGATCAGGATCAAGAGGGTGAAGCGGATGGCCGTGGCGGTCAAGGATCTGGACGCGGCGATCGAGAACTGGAAGAAACTCTTCGGCATAGAACCGTTCCAGCAGGGCGAAGAGCCCGAACACCGCTACGCGTTCGTGGCCTTTAACATCGGCAACACCCGCGGTGACGGGGAGATGACCATCGAATTTCTGGCGCCGCTGGACGACCCCGACGGTGAGATGCTCATCGGCAAGTTCATCCGGGAGCACGGCGAGGGGTTGTACATGATCACCCTGGAGACGGAAGGCACCGCTGACGAGGTTGTCGACCAGATCAAGGCCCTGGGCCTGAAACCGGCCTGGGGCGGTCAGCAGATGGAATGGCGCGCCGAACACATGGAGGGCCTGGGTCTGAATCGCTGGACCGAGAACTACATTAAACCCAAGGACGCCAACGGCGTCCTGTGCACCCTGGCCAGTATCGAGTACCGCGAACCGGAGATGATCATCTCCAAGTCGGGGGTTACCATCCAGCCCAAGTGATGGATACGAGTGGGTCGGTCCGGCAAAGGCCCGAGTGGGGGCCCTTGCCGGCCGGCCTGAACAGGCCGTGACATTATAAACCGAATAAAGAGGTATCGGCATGGTAGGTCAACCGTACATGTTGGACCCGATGGTGGAGGCCATGCCCCGGGACCAGTTGCAGGACCTGCAGGACCAGCGGCTCCGGCGGGCGGTCCGGAGGTGTTACGACCGGGTCGAGATGTACCGGGAGAAGTTCGACGAGGCCGGGATCACGCCCGACGACATCAAATCCACCGCGGACCTCCCCAAGCTGCCCCTGACCACCAAGGACGATCTCCGGGCCAGATTTCCCTTGCGGGGCCTGCTGGCCGTGCCCCGAGGGCAGGTGATCCGCTATCACATGACCACCGGCACCACGGGCAAGCCGACGGTCAGCCCCCTGACCCGGGACGACGTCTTCCGGGCCGAGACGGCCCTGGCCAGGTGCGGCGCGGCCATCGGCATCGGCTCGGGCGACGTCGTGCAGATGATGTTCGGTTACGGTCTGTTCGCCGGGTCGGTCCTCTGTCAACCGGCCTTTGAAAAGATCCTGGGCGCGGCGGTCATCCCCGCCGGCGCGGCCCTGCCCTCGGCCACCCAGTTGGACATCATGCACGACTTTCGCCCGGACGTGGTGGCCGCCACGCCCTCCTTTCTGCTGCACGTCATCGAGGTGGCCAAGGACAAGGGGATCGAGCTTAACCGACTGGGCGTCAAGGGCGTCCTGACCGGCGCCGAGCCCAGCTCCGAGGAGACCCGCCTCAAGATCGCGGTCGCCTTCGGGGCCGTGATCTACGGCGACATCTACGGCATGTGCGAGCTGGGCCCCCACTTCTGCGTCGAGTGCCCCGAGCACAGGGGCCTCCATTTCAACGAGGAGGCCTTCATCCCCGAGATCATCGACCCCGACACCGGGGAGTCCCTGGGCCCGGGGGAAAAGGGGATGCTGGTCATCACCTGTCTGCTGAAGGAGGCCATGCCCATCCTGAGATACCAGACCAAGGACATCACTTACCTCGACGATTCGCCCTGCGTCTGCGGCCGGACCCACACCCGGATCCAGCGGATCATGGGACGGACCGACGACATGGTCAAGGTCAAGGGCGTCCAGATCTTTCCGTCCCAGGTCGAGGCGGTCATCAGGAACGTGGCCGAGGTCAAGGACTCCGAATTCCAGATGCTGGTGGACCGCTCCCGGGCGGCGGTCGATTCGATGACCGTCAAGGTCGAGGCCCAGGAAAAGACGCCCGAACTCAAACAGAAGCTCCAGGACGAATTCCAAAGGGCGTTCCTGGGGGCCCACCTGAAGGTGGAACTGGTGGACCTCGGGTCCCTGCCCCGGTTTTCCCACAAGGCCCAGCGCCTGGTCGACACCAGGCAATTGTAGGCCGAGGACGTCGGATGACCATGGAACTTCCGGAATCGTTTTCACTCCAGGGCCGGGTGGCGGCGGTGACCGGCGCCAGCCGCGGGATCGGTCTGGCCATCGCCGCGGCCTTGTTCCGGGCCGGGGCCAGGCTGGTGATCTGCGGCCGGAACCGGGAGGCCGTGGAAGAGGCCGCCGCCGGCCTGGACCAGGGGCGGGGCGACGTCCTGCCCGTGGCGGCCAATGTCTCACGGGCCGGGGACAGGGAGACGTTCATCGAGCGGGCCATGGCGTGGGGCGGTCGGATCGATATTCTGGTCAACAACGTCGGCGCCAATCCCTATTACGGTCCGCTGGCCGATCTCGATGAATCGAGCTGGGACAAGGTCTTCGAGGTCAATCTCAAGGCCTGCCTTTTTCTGAGCCAACTGGCCTATCGGGCCTGGATGAAGGATCACGGCGGGGTGATTTTGAACGTCTCGTCGTTGGCCGGTCTGATTCCCACGGCCAATATCAACGCCTACAGCGTATCCAAGGCGGCCCTCGATCACCTAACCCGGTGCCTGGCCAACGAGTGGGGCCGGGACAACGTCCGGGTCAACGCTCTGTCCCCGGGGCTGATCAGGACCGAATTCAGCCGGTCCCTGTGGGAGAGTCCCAGCGGCCGGGCCCGGATTCGGACCAATCCCATCTCCCGGCTGGGCGAGGCGGAGGACGTCGCCCGGGGCGCCTTGTTCCTGGCGTCTCCGGCGGCGGCGTTTATCAGCGGGCAGACGCTGATCTTGGACGGCGGCGAGATCGTCAAGGGATGCGGCTGGGAGCAGTGAGTTTCACGAAACGGATGGGAGTTGTCAAATGAGAAGTAAAAGCGATTGGATCGCCGGCCTGAAGAAGATGAAGCGCAACGTCTACCTGCACGGCGGCAAGGTCGATCGCGACGACGAAATGATGGCCGGAGCGGTGAACACCATCGGCACCACCTTCGACTTCGCCGCCAAGCCGGAGCACGCCGACCTGATGACGGCCAAGTCTCATCTGACCGGCGAGACGATCAACCGGTTCTG
>JAHJDS010000443.1 GCA_018812395.1 Pseudomonadota bacterium | reverse complement strand
GTATCTGGCGGATAATGAGAAGATCAGTAGCAAGGTTATCCAGCGGATTCTACGGCATCAGAGCCTCGCCACGACCGAGCTATACATTCAGCGGATCAATTCTGATCTGCGGACGACGCTTGATTTGCTGCCGAAAGCGGGGGCCAATCCAGGGGCCAAAAGGTCGTCCGAACCTGTCCAAAACTGGGAATAATTGGCCCCTGCTTTGGCCCCCGGTTTTTGGATTAGGTCTGAAAATTACAGGAAAAACGGCAATTAGCGATTGATCGAAAAACCGTGTCACGCGCCTTTCACGCCGGCAACACGGGTTCAAATCCCGTTGGGGACGCCATTTTCTAATGGCTGGGGCCACCGGGCCTCATCCCCGTTATGGGTCAGTGCGGGAAATACAGAGGACCTCGCCTGGTCGGCCCCCCGTGTGCCGGCACGGACCGATTGAAATCCCATGGAACGTCTGAAGCCGGCGGTCGGAGACGGGATGGGCGCGAGGGTGTTACTATTGGGTGTCACCCGGTTTTCTCGGACCAGGAGAGGCCTTGGAATTCCAGGAACAGCAGGCGCCAAAGGTGTCCGTGACCGCCCTGGCGGTGTGCGTCTACCGGGCCATCGGGGCCATGGACCCGGACGAAAAAACCCGCAACCCCGACTATCTGGCCGAGAAATTCATCGACCAATCGCCCATAGTCTCCCTGATGGGGCTCAGCCTGAATTTTGCCGAGGCCATGGAAAATATTCGCCGGACACCGCCCTACCTATTCTTTTTCGTCACCGCCCGCACCAAGCATATCGATGCGACTTTGGGGCGGGAACTGGAATCAGGCGCCACCCAGGCGGTGATCCTGGGGGCGGGTTTCGACAGCCGGGCCCTGCGCTTTCACGGCAATTTTCCCGACGTAAAATTCTTCGAGCCGGACCGGCCGGCCAACCAGGCCATCAAACGCCGCTTGTCCCGGGAGCGCATCGGCCCGCCGCCGCCCACCCTGGTGTACGTGCCTCTTGATTTTAACACTCAGACTCTGGGGCCTGCTCTGGGCGACGCGGGCTAAGACCCCCGGGTCAGGACCTTTTTATTTGGGAGGGGGTGACCTATTACATCAGCGCCGGGGCCGTGGACGCCACCTTAAGCTTTATCGCCGAAAACTCAGCGCCGGGCAGTTCGGTGGTCTTTGACTACCTGGACGCGGATATGGAGAAGGCCGAGGGGAACCTGTCTCCCGAGGCCGAGAAGGTACACCAGCGGCTGGCCGCCCTGAACGAGCCCCTGGTGTTCGGCATCCCGGAAGACCGGGTAGCGTCATTCGTGGCCCAGCGTGGTCTTCAAGCCAAGTCGGACCTGGGGCCCGAGGAGTTGACCCGGCACTATCTGATTGCCGGGAACGGATCGGTTTTCGGGCCCCTGCCTCGTCATTTACGCATCATGCACGCCGTGGTTCCGGGCCGCGAAATGGATTAACCTTCAACGGAGAAAAAAGATGGCATCCTTGCGCCGGGCAGTTGGCGACCACCGGGCCTTGATGGTCTGGCTTTGCGCCGTGGCCGCGGCCCTGCTCGTGGCCGCCTCGGCCCGGGCCGTGCCCGAGGGTAAGGTGTCGGCCACCGCCGTGGGGGCGTGTCTTTACCGGGCCATCGGGGCCCTGGACCCCGACCTAAAAACCCGCAACCCCGACTATCTGGCCGTGAAATTTTTCGCCCCGTTCTACTCCAGAAAGGAATTTCAGCCAAATTTCGCCCGGGCCATGAGGTGGGTTCGTTACAGAAAACGCCTGGCCTATTATTACGTCACCGCCCGGACCAGACATTTTGACGCGATTCTGGAGCGGGAACTGCGGGCCGGGGCGACCCAGGTGGTGATTTTGGGGGCCGGTTTTGACAGCCGGGCATTTCGTTTTCACCGAAAGTTCCCGAGGGTGAAATTTTTCGAACTGGACCTACCGGCCACCCAGAGCATAAAACGCCGGCTGACCCGGGAGCGGATCGGCCCGCCGCCCCCCACCCTGGTTTACACGCCGATCGATTTCAACACCCAGACATTGGGCCAGGCGTTGGCGCGGGCGGGTTATAACCCCCGGGCCCGGACGGTTTTTATTTGGGAAGGGGTGACCTATTACATCACCGCCGGGGCCGTGGACTCGACCCTAAGGTTTATCGCCCGGAAATCGGGGCCGGGCAGTTCGGTCATTTTTGACTATGCCCTGGAAGAGGTGATCAAGGGCGACTTTCGGCGTTTTCCGTATGCCCAATATGCGATCAAGCGCCTGGCGTCCATCAACGAGCCCTTTTTGTTCGGGATCAGGCAGGACCGGGCGGCCGAGTACGTGGCCCAACGCGGCTTGAGGCTGAAATCCGACCTGGGGGCCGCGGAGTTGACCCGGCGTTATCTGATCACCAGCCGCGGGTCGGTTTTCGGGCCATTGCCTGGTTACATGCGCATTATGCACGCCGTGGTTCCGGCATCCGGACCAAGGCCCTGAAGCCGGCACGGGGAGCCTGTCGGACCCGGCGGCCCGGGCGATCAGAGGCGACCGACCGGGGGACCTGGGATGTCCCTCGACGTGAACGAGGCGGCGTCAATCAATGGCCGACCGGTCGTCCGCGCCTAACAGGAGAGCCGTCACGGAAGGCACGGGTCGGGGATGCCGTCCCGCTTGCTGCCCGGCATACCCCAAGAACCGGATAAAGGAGCGCAACACGTCCGGGTCAACCTGTTTGGCCATCTCCCGCGCCATGATTTGGATGCCCTCCAACGGTTTCAGGGCGCCACGGTGCTTCCGGTCCGAGGTGATGGCGTCGTAGGCGTCGACAACCCGGATGATTCTGAGTGACAGGTCCAGGGCCTCATCGACCAGGCCGTCCGGATATCCCGACCCGTCAAGGTTCTCGTGGTGGCTCCGGACCATCTTCAAGGCCGGCGCCGAGAAGGACGGCAAATCCCGCAAAGTCAGAAATCCCCGAAGCGGATGCTCGCGCATAATTCTCCACTCTTCCTCAGTCAATTTCGCCGGCTTGTTAAGCACGGCCGAGGAAATGGTGCGTTTGCCAATGTCATGGAAAAGCCCACCCTCGCCCAAGTCAGTTACTTCCTTGTTGCTGAGCCCCAGAAAATCGGCGAAGGCAATCGTCAAGAGGCAAACATTTACCGAATGGCTGTATAGACTGTAGTCCGTGGCCAGAATCTCAATCAGGCACTGAACCGCCGCCTGGTTGCCGGCCACGAAGCCGGCCACCTGATCCACGTATTTTTTACTGCGGGCCACGTTTCGCCCCAGTCGGGGATCGGTCATCGCCTGCTCGATCAGGTGGTTGGCCGTGTCATGGATCAACTCCGCCTTGAGTGCGATCGCCACTCCCTCCTGCTCGACCAAATCCTGAGCGAGTTCGGCCAGATAATCCACCAAATCTCCCTGGTCTTCACGGCTGAAATACACCTGGCCCAGTCCGCTTCGCTGGAGATAATCGAGGACTTTCATGGACGGCGTTTCCCCCCGATCCAGTATCTTCACCAGACTCAAGGAATTGTCATTGCGTCGGAGCCGGGGCAAATACAAATCAAGGGGTACGGCTCGTTTCGAAGACAGGTAATCCAGAGACAGGGTCTTTACACCGAGGCTCTCCTCGTCCAAGAAGTCCAAGTCGACTTCAACGACGCTAAGTGGGGCTTCGATCGATAATTTTTCATATTCATCGGTCATAATAGGCCCCATAATATATCCCAGAGCGTACCTTTATGATTCGGCCCCGAATGAAGTTTTTCACTCCGATCATCTCTTTCACCGAGTTCCAGACGCTCGCCTCCATTTGTTTCTTGGAGCCGTCTCTAGGTGCTATCCAAGACGGATCTGATCCGGTGGACGAATTCCGCCATACGGTACGGCTTTCTGATAAAACCGCTGACACCACATTCACGGAGGCCATTGGCCATGCCGTCTTCAATGTACCCGCTGGAAATAATTATTTTAACGGCGGAATCGAAAAGCCGGATTTGCTTCAAGCAGGTCACCCCCCCCATCCCGGGCATACTGAGATCCAGAATGACCAAGTCAATTCCATCACGTTTCTCCTTTAATATTTTTATGGCGTCCTCGCCATTCATGGCCGTGATTGTCAAATATCCGTAAAGCTTCAGGAATTCCTGGGTGGTCTCCAAGATGGAAGTTTCATCGTCGACAATTAATATGGTTTCGTCGCCGGCCTCGACTGCTTGTTCTATTTCTATGATCTCCATCTTTCTGAACGATTGGTTGTCCAATGCCGGAAACAAGATCCGAAACGTCGTTCCGACACCCTGCAGGCTTTCGCAAGTTATGTGGCCGCCGTGTCCATTCACCAACCCATAAACCGTAGATAATCCCAGGCCTGTGCCTTGACCAACATCCTTCGTCGAGAAAAAGGGCTCGAAAATGCGTTGAACCGTGTGTTGATCCATGCCGATACCATTGTCTGAAAATATCAACGTTACATAATCCCCAGGACTAAGGTCCAATTTATCCTTACAATCATTTTCGCTGAACGTCACATTCGACGTCTTTATTACGATGTTTCCTTTATTGGGCATCGCGTCTTTGGCATTAGCGCTGAGATTCAATACAATTTGCTCGAGCTGGTAAGGATCGGCAAATACCATTCTTAGATCGTCGGCCAAATCAGTTTCTAGGGTGATCATTTTCGGGATTGTCCTTTGTAGCATCTTGACCGTCTGCTCTATACTCTGATTGAGATCAGTGGCCTCGAACCGGCTTTCCACCTTCCGGCCAAAAGTCAAGAGGCGCCTGACCAAAGTGGCGGCCCGGTCAACGGCGTTTTCCATTTCAAGCAAATATGAATGGTCCGGGCCACCACTAGACGTCTTGGCTTTCATCAGTTCGATATATCCAGAGATAGATTGGAGTATATTGTTGAAGTCATGAGCGATACCGCTGGCCAGGGTGCCCACGGCTTCCATTTTCTGGGCATGGATTAGTTGTTCCTGCAGTTCTTTGAGTTTACTTTCCGCCAGGATTCGTTCCGTAACGTCCCGTCCCGAGACGGAGGCATACGCCTTCCGTCTTTTTCGTTCCACAATGGTGCTGCTGTACTCGATATAGCGGATCGAGCCCTCGGCGGTCCTTATCTTGAAAATACCTTGGGTAAATCCATCTTTTTTGATTTGACTTAAGTAGTTCTGTTCGAAATCCACCTGATCTTCTGTCAGCACGAAGTCAGTTATCCTCCTCTTTGTTATTTCCTTTAACGTGGATCCAAATCGGGCGGCCAAAGCGGGGTTGACGGTAATGAAGTAGCCTTCCAAGTCGTGAGTGAAAATGAAGTCGCGAATCGTATTGAAAAGTTCCCGATACAGTTGTTCCGACTTTTGAAGGGCCTTCAACGTCTGTTTATGTTGAGCGATTTTGTTCGTCAGTTCGCGATTGGCCTGATCCATCTGTTTGAAATAGTCAAAAGCTTCAGCACTTCTCCCGTCCAACAGGGCCTCCAGGTCAGCCGTCTTGGCCCGCAGTCTGATAACCTCTCGACGGAGTCGATCCTTTTTTTTATTCTTCACCTCCGGGTCGCGGGATTTCGCAATATAAATTAATTCTTCCTCCTCCTTCACCAGTTCCCCCTGTGTTATTCACCGTGATCGCGGAGCGGACGGATTACGGCTTCAGTGCTCAAGCGCCTCCTGTGGTTCTATGGATGGCGACGAGGCCGAAGTTTCATCGGTTTCTTGCCTCCGATTCGACCGAGGAATTTCACGAACGACTGTAACAGCAGCTCGTTGAATTGACCGTACATCTCGTGACTAATGATCCTGATGGCTTCCGAGGGAGTTGAGGCCGATTTATAGACCCGTTCCGAAGTGATGGCGTCATAGGCGTCAATAATTCGGATGAGCTGTGACTGGGTGGCGATCTGTTCACCGGTCAGGCCTCGGGGATAACCCGTGCCGTCGATGTTTTCGTGGTGCTGGTAAACCATCTTGAGGGATTCGGCCGGCAGTCGGCCCGACTCGCGAAGCATCTGGAAGCCCTCGGTCGGATGGTTCCGCATCAAGGCCCATTCGTCTTCTTCAAGTCGGGACGGCTTCTTGAGAATGGCTTCGGGCAGGTTCCGCTTGCCGACGTCGTGGAACAGTCCGCCCAGGCCGATGCTGGTTATCTGATCCTTGGTCAAGCCGAGGAAGTACCCCAGGGCCACGATGATCAGGCAGACGTTGACCGAGTGGCTCAAGAGGCTGTAGTCAATCGTCAGGATATCGACCAGGCTCTGAATCGCGTCGGGGGTGTCATCAATGAAGTCGGTCACCGCCGTGACCAACTCCCGGCCGATTTGGATGTTGTCCCCCAAGCGGGGATCCGTCATCGCCTGCTCGACGACCATGGTGGCGTTGTCCCGGAGCATCTCCGCCTTGGCGTCCGTCGTGGCCAGGGGGTTGTTCAAGGCCTTCCTGGTCTTCCTGGCCTCCTCGTCCAGGAATTGAGGCATCTGTCCGATGGGAACGTAAACCACGTCAAAACCGTAGTTACGGAGAAAATTGAATTCCCCGGCCCGGAGTGGTTTACCGGCCTTCAATATCCGGTGCACGACGATTTTGCCGTCCTTCCGGCTGTAGCGCGGCAAATAGAGATCGACAATCAGTTTCTTGCCGCGTTCGATCTTGTCCAATGGAATGCCCCGGACGCCCAAAGCCGCCTCGTCGATGTCTTCGGCACTGACCTCGGCGATGGAAATGGAACCATCGAGGTCGATCGACTGGTCGTCCTGATTCGTGGTCTGGGAATCTTCTTGCCGCAAGGCTACGCTCCGTGCATGTCTCCTGGATCAGAGATTCACCGCCCGTTGAGACCCGACTCAGCCCATGGTTTCCTCCCTGGCGGTCGGCTGTCGTCGGGCGGAATTCCTACCGCCGGCCAGGTCCGCCAATTGGCCGATAAAATTCTCGATTTCAGCCAGAGTAGATTCAAACCGCACCCCGAATTCATACTGGTCCAACTCTCCGGTGCGGCTATTACGAACCTCGGAGGCCAGTTGGTCAACGGCCGTCCCGTCAATCAGCTTGAAAGAGATGTGCAGTTTATCGCCGACGTCAAAAAAAAGCGACCCCTTGAACCGGCAGCCGGAGCGACTGAGATCGATGATGGTTCCCGAGACACTCTTCAATTCTTGACCTTCATGAAAGAAAATCTCCGCCTCGAAGCCGACCGGAAACCGTTCCTCGCACCGCAGCTCGATCTTCTCCACCAGTTCCGGATACGGCAGGTAAATGATCTTGAGGGGGTTATGTTGAATATGGGCCACGGTCGAGGTGAAGCCGTACATCACGCCCTGGTCAACGTAGCGAACGACACACTGGGTGCCGATCGTGGTGATCAGCGGCGCCCCGGAAATGAGCGGCACCCCGGTCAGGACCATCTCCTGTCCATTAAGCCCGACAAATGGGGCCCAGGACTTCAAACGCTGACCAGCCACGGTCCTGGTGAAAAACATGGGCTCTCCAGGGCGAAGGCCGATCAGCGCGTCCCGAGGTTCCATTTCTTGTCTCATATTGACCCCACGGTGACGCGTCAGTTATATTTGCCCTCGATCCAAATCCGCCCCCGGCTGGGGCCATGAACCGAGACAATTCCATACTATTAACAATTTACCATATAATGAAGTCAGGATTCATATTATTTTATTGGTAGGATTTTGAGGGGGGCTACCCATCATTTTTTTGGTTGCCCGTAACCTCAATCCGGTCATGACACTGCGTAATATTATTCCCTTTGGAAACAATTTACACCCATGGGTTTTTATGGCCGATGCTCGCGGAGGGCGATCTCTCCTCAAGGCCCTCCAATACGATCCGGACCTTCTCCTCGGCGCTGAGCTTCCGGCGAGTCGCCCGCCTGATTTCTCGGACGATGTCGGTCCGGCTCATGCCCGGTCTCCTCAACCCGAGGCCCGAGATCGGATACCGCGAACCGTGACCCGGCGACAAGACCTCTAAGTTGGTTATCTCGCCCATGGCGTGCCACTTTCGATGATGGTCAACCGTTCGGATATGGGGCCCATGACCTTGAATCACCGGCCAACTTGTCGTAACCAAATGAGGCCGGTGTCGGAGCTTGGCTTGGCCCCCTGGAAATCCATCCGCATCGACCGGTGGAAATCAGACCGAAGGACCTCTTTTTGGCTTTCACCACTTCCAACCACCAAACAGCCTCGATTCTATTCATGTTTTCATCCTTATATCAATTTGTTAAAGCCAGATGAACGACGTTTTTTGTCCCCCCGCCGCATAATCCTGGTTGGCACTCCAGACAACTTTCAAAAAAATTTCGTTCGGTCATCAACCGGAACAGCCGGGAAATTTGAATTAAGGCGCGCTTTCATGTATACTTATTTGACAAACAAACGGAGGTTCATCATGCCAAAAAGAAAACCGGTCGATTACAAGAAACTACTTCAGGACCTAAAAAGGGGCGTCCCTCAAACCGAAATGATGAAGAGGTGCGGTTACAAGACCTCGACCCAACTCAAGGTGGCCATTTCCAATGCGATCATGTCCGAGGGGATCATTCCGCGGCTGGTCGGCGGCCGTGGGGGTAAAGCGGTCGAGGTCAATCGAAAGATCAAGGTCAATAGTCGGGGAAGCCTGATTATCCCCAAACAGTTGGTCGATCTGTTTGGTCTCAAGGCGGGCGACTCTTTTGAGGTGAGGAAGTCGAGAGCCGGGTTGTCATTGAAAAAGGTTTAGCCCGGTGACCCGCCGGCGGTAGATACCACTTTAGTTCGGTCCGACGGCCGACATGTCGGTTGGTCTTGTTTCGTTGGGCTGGACTTGTCGAGCCGTCCGTGGCGCTGAGCCCGGACAAAGAGGATGGTCGGCCTCGTTCGGAACCCGGGCCAGGTGATGTCACCGGCCCCGCAAGCGCCTTTTTGTCGTTCCCCCGCCCCCCCGCGGGACGACCAGGCCAACATTCCACAAGAGAATTACGCTGGTCCTCCGCCGCCGGCCCGGAGGCGAGTCCGGTTCACGTCCGAGCCATGGATCGGCCCCGGCCCGACCGGGTTGGATCTCCCGCCAGGCGGTCGGGCGTGGATGGTGCCCCTTTCCCGACCATAACCGGCCAGACGAACCACGGTCTCACCCGCGTTGATCCTCCGGCTCTTGAAGGCCCCCCCGGCGATCTGGCCCAGGAACACGATAAAGGGTTCGAACAGGGGGGACCAGATCTGGCCGGACATCTCCCGGAGCATGACCTTGATGGCCTTGAACGGAGGCACGGCCGCCTTGTAGCACCGCTGGGCGGTAATGGCGTCGTAGGCGTCGATGAGCCGGATTATCCGTGAGGGCGTCGAGATCTGTTCATGTTTCAGGCCCCGGGGATAACCCGTGCCGTCGAAGTTTTCGTGGTGCTGGTAGATCATCCGGAGCGTATCCGGAGCCAACCGGACCGATTTGCGCAGCAGCCGGAAGCCGCTGGCCGGGTGACTCTTAATTAGTTCCCATTCTTCCTGGTCCAGCTTGGCGGGCTTCTTGAGGATGGTTTCCGGGATCTTGTTCTTGCCCACGTCGTGCAGCAGGCCGCCCAGGCCGATGTCATTCACCTTGTCGTTGGGCAGGCCCAGGAAATGGGCGAACGCGGCGTTGAGCAGGCAGACGTTGACCGAGTGGGTGTAGACGGAATAGTCGATGACCATCATTTCGGCCAGACACTCGATCGCCTCGGGCATTTCGGTGACGAATCGAACGACGGTCTTGACATATTGTTGTCCGACCTCGATGTTGTGCCCCAGTCGGGGCTCGGCCATGGCCTCCCGGACGATCTGGGCGGCGTTGTCGTAGACGATTTCAGCCTTGATTTTAGTGCTGACCTCGGGATCGTCGATGACCTCCTCGGTCACTTCCTTGATGTAATCGAGGTACTGGGGCAGATGTTCGACGGGCAAATAGACGTGTGACAGACCGTGCTTCTTGAACATTTTTCGATGCGCCGACCGAAAGATCTCAAAGGCCTCGATGACCCGGGTCATGGAGACCTGATTGGATTTTTCCACGGGAAAGGGAAGATAGAGGTCCATATATACGGGCCGACCCAAAACGATGCTCTTTAAGGGGATACTTTGAAAATCCTACGCGCCGACATCGGACTCGTCGGCCCTGATCTCGGTCGCCGGAATTCTGGCCCCCATGTCCAGCGGCCGGTCGGGGTGCAACCTATCCGCACTATGACGTGGCAACAGGGGCCTCCGGGGGGCTCATGGCATCCGGAACGTTTCGAGGGGCGGGAATCGGGGCCGTGATCCGGACCTGGGATTCGAGTCGACCGAGGTAGGCCCGGACCGTGGGTTCTTGTTGGCTGAACATGATGCCGTACTCGAAGACCCCCGCGGCGTTTCGGCAGTAATGACGGACAATGGCGGGCAGGCGGTCCGAGGCCGGCTCATCGTCGAGGCGAAACGACAGCTCCAGCCGCTCATCGGTGTCGATGAAGAGCGGACAGCCGACCCGGCATCCGGAACAACTCAGGTCAATCATCATGCCGGGTACGCTCTTGAATTCATCCACGTCCTGATAGAAGACCATGGACCTGACCTTGACCGGATATCGTTCTTCGTGACGCAGATTCACCTTTTCAACCAGCTCGGGGTAGGCCAGGTAGACCAGGGGGCAGGGATGGTGCTGGATGTGGAGGACTTCGGTGATGAACCCGTACATCACCCCCTGATGGAGAAAGCGGACAACACAATCACAGCCCACGGCCGAAAAGAGGTTGCCCCGGAAAAACACCGGCCGCTCGGTAATCAGGAACTGGCCCTCCTTGACGCCCACCAGGCCGACGGAGGTCCTGAGTTCTTGTCCGGCCACGTTGCGCTCGAGAAAAATTTTGAGACCCGGAGGGAGGGCGGGCAACGCCCCTCGAGACGGCAACAAAACGGTATCGTCCATGACCGGACTCCCCTGGGGGGCCGATGGCCCTCTGGCGAGCCTCGGTTTCAGCCTATACCCCCAACTATGTTGTCTAACACGCGCCCTGCCATAATAAAAGTTAATTTATTGACGTACAAATACCATATTTTACCTGGTATTGGCGGAAATAAACGGGAAAGACGCCATTTTTAAGGCCCGCCGATAGGCCGGCCGGGGTGGTTGGATTCCCTTTGGTTCCTTGTTTTTCCACGGCCAATCCAGGGACTTGTTGTCTAACGCGAAGCGTGAGAATTATCTTACAGAGTCCTGAAGGCCGGGGTGATGCCCGGCGGGCCCCAGGGATATGGACAATATATTGCCAATAAATTGATATGATATTACTAGTAATTAAGCGTGGGGGGGGATCAAGTCGGTCCGTCATCAGCCGGATACTTCTCCCTGGACAAGGACATCAAATGAGTCATCAGACTTTGCTTGCGCGAGGTCAGCCCCAGCTTGCGGCGGATGTTGCGTCGATGAAAGGCGACCGCGCTGGGCGAGATATTTAGAATATCGGCAATCTGCAGGGACTGGTTCCCATCGCGCACCAGTTGCGCCACCTGAATCTCCATGGGCGTCAACCGGGCCCAGTCCGATTTCAGGGCCCGGGCAAAGGGGGAGAGGACCTTGTCCAGGTTGGTCTTGATCAGCGTCAGGTACTGGGTCTGATCCGCGTCGAGATGGGTGCCCGCCAGGCGCCCCACATAGGGCCCGACCAGGGTGCCGATATTTTCGACCACGTCCCTCTTAAAAGACTCCGCCTGTTGATCGAGTCTCTTGAGGAGCGTGGTGACGGTGGCGTCGGCCTGCTCCAGCTCCTGGGACAGGGCTTCGAGTTCGTGCCGCTTCCCGGCCAAGGCCTCGGCGGCCCGCTGTCGTCCCAGGGCGAGCATCAACAGGTCCCCGACCATGGTCAACAGGCCGATGACGTCCTTGGACCAGGTTTTCTCCTGGACGGCCGATTCGATGCCCAGAAAACCGGTGAGGGAGCCCGAGAGGTGGATCGGCACGGCCAGCAGCGACCGGACGCCGAGGTTCCTGAAAAACTTTCTCTCGGCCGACGCCCCCTGGGGGAGACCCGCCAGCCGCTCGACGCTGACGTATTGAAACCGCGCCAGTTGGTCCATGAACCAGAGACACGGTTGGAACGATAAACCCTGGCGGAAATCGATCTGCGGTTCGATGCCCGGCGCACCCCACTCATGGGTGTTGTCCATGACCCGATCTGCTTCGGCGCTCTGGAACAGGCAGCATCGGTCCGCGCCCGTGGCCCGGCCGATTATGGCCAGGGTATCTCCGACCACGTCATCGATCCTCTCGGGCGGCGCGGAGATGAATTCACTGGACACCACACTGAAGGCCCGCTGCAGGTCGACCTTGGTTTGGAGCGCCTTTTCGGCCAGTTTTTGTTCGGTAATGTCCTGGACAATGCCGTCCACCACGGCCGGCCGGCCGTCCCGGTCAAGCACCCTGAGGCCGGCCGACACCCAGAGGGTCTGACCGGCCTTGGTCCTGACTTCATATTCCTCGGTGTCCGCGAGTCCTTCTGCCCCCTCTTTAATCAGGCGCATCCGTTCCAGAAAAACGACTTGACTCTCCTCGGTGAACAGATCCCTCGGATTCATGGACAGCAGTTCTTCCCTGGTGAAACCGGTGCGCTCGCACACCAGGTCGTTGACCCGGGTAAATCGTCGTGAGGCCAGCTCGATCTCATAGACGCCGACCGGGCCTTGGTCCACCAATTCCCGATACTTCCTCTCGCTCTCCCGAAAGACCGCTTCGGCCCGGGCGCGATCGGTGACGTCAAGGCCCACCACCACCAGACGTTCCACCCGTCCCTTGTGGTCAAAGACCGGACCAATCGTGATGTCCTGCACCCGGCCCAGACTTTGGTCATGGAAGCGAACCGGCCGGCCCGTGGCCAGGGCCTGCTCGATCTTGGCCCGACGCCCGGCGGCCACCTCGGGTTCAATCGTGTCAAAGGCCACCTGCCCCACCAGGTCGTCAACGGTCGCACCCAGCCTGGCGGCGGCCTCCTGGTTGGCCGCCAGGACGACGCCTCGGCCGTCGAGGACCAGGGCGGTCTCCCCGAGGGCGTCGAGCATGGCGGACACCACCGCCTCGCTCCTTCCCCGTTCGGTCTCCGCCACCCGGCGCAAATCCGTGGCCTGTTTCAGCCTCTGGTCGGCCTCTTTGAGTTGGGCCGATTTTTCGGCGACCGTCTCCGACAACTGTTTGCGGTGTCTGGTCAATTCCTCTTCGGCCCGCTTGCGGGCGGTGATGTCCGTACCGGTCCCCCTGACCCGGGACGTCTTTCCGGTGGAGTCCACCTCTCTGGTTCCCCGAACGAGAAACCAGCGCCGGACGCCGTTTTTGTGAAAAACACGGACTTCTACCTCGTACTGCCCGGTCAGTCCCTTGATGTGCCTGGTCGCTTCGGTCATGGCCGAGATGACGTCATCGGGATGGATCAGTTTGACCAGATCGTCGATATGGTTCTTGATTTCACCGGCTTCATAGCCGAGCATGGCCGGGAAATCGGTCACCAATTCGCCGGTCTCCACGTTCCACTCCCAAATACCCACCCCCCCGGATCGGGTGGCCGTCTCATGTCGACGGAGTTCGTCCAAGGCGGATGATCTCTGATCAGGGTCGCTCACCGCGGCTCTCCCTGTGGGCTCTCAACCAGAAGTGGACCCCTGGCGCCCCAATTCACGCTCAGGGAGATGCGGCCGGGGTCGGCTCCCGGCCAAAAGGCGAGGGTCGAGCTGGAGCTGGTCGGGCCTGTTCCGTCGCCGCGTCTCAGAACAGGGCCAAGAGCAAACGGAACCGGTCGGTTCGGGCGTGAACGGCGCGTCGTCCGGGCAGGTGTATTTAACCGAATCAACGCCTCCCCTTTCTCCCGATCACAAGAATTGGCTCAAAATTATAATAACTTATATTATATACTGATCTGGTGCCGTCGCGCAACAGGCGAACCGTTCTAAATAAAATGGACAGTGAAAACGGCCCACGTCCGAGACTCGTCAAGGCCGAGTGGTCTTTGGCCTCTACCCGGGAAAGGGGAGGTTACCTTCCCGCCCGGCGGCGCCACAACCAATAAATCGGGACACCCGTCCCCACCAGCAGAGCCCCGAAGATCGGATTCCACCGGCTTTTCGGGTCCAGGACGGCCGTGACCACCACCGCCGCCTCGACCACCAGGACGACGGCGATGAACACCAGGGGCGTGAGCCACCCCCCCGGCGCGGTGAACGGCGGCCTCTGCCCCCCGGCCCTGTCCCGGGCCCGGAGCACGAACACGGCGCTGGTCGTCAGGGCGGCAAAGGGCAGAATGGCGAAGATGGTGCAGGCCAGGATGTCGTCAAAGGTGCCGGTGACCATCAGCCCGGCCGCCACCAGGCTCTGAAGCCACAGGGCCCGGACCGGCACGCCGCTCCGCGGACCGAGGCCCGCCAGGCCTTGGGGAAACAGATTGTCGCCGGCCATGGCGAAGCAGATGCGCGGGCCGGTGATGATCATGGCGCTGGTGCAACTCAGAAAGACGACCAGCTCCACCAGGGACATCACCCGACCCCCGGCGCCGCCGAATATTTTGCGGGCCACCTCGCCGCCGATGTTGATCGTCCGGCCCATTTCCTGGAGCGGCACCACCTGAAAATAGGCCAGGTTGACCGCGGCGTAAAGCGCGGTCACCAGGACCACGCCGCCGATCAGGGCCCGGGGCAGATTTTTCGTCGGCTCCCGGATTTCACCGGCCACGTAGGCGCCGGCGTTCCAGCCGCTGTAGGCGAAAAAGATGCTCAGCCCGGCCCCGGCCAGGGCCGACAAAGAGACGCCGCCCAGGCCGGACGGACCGGGCGCCGCCTGGGACGGGCCGGCCATGAACCAGGCGGCCGTGACCAGGACGACCAGGGCCGCCAGGACCAGGATCACCTGCAGGTTCTGAACCCGCTTGCCCCACTTGAGGCCAGCGGCGTGCAGGAGCGAAAATCCGCCCAGGATCGCCAACGCCGGGATGAGGCGGGTGACGTGAGTGGCCTGGGTTATGCCCAGGATGTCGATCACCGCCTGGGAGGCGGCGATGGACGTCAAGGCGATGGCCCCGGGAAAGCCGATGACGAACGAGGTCCACCCGCTCAGAAAGGCCGGAAAATCGCCGTAGGCCCGCCGGAGGTAGACGTAATCGCCCCCGGCCAACGGGTAACGGCTCCCCAGCTCGGCGTGGACCAGGGCCCCGCACAGGGCGACCAGGCCGCCGGCGATCCAGGCCAGCAGGGCCAGGGTCAAATCACCAAAGGCGGCCCCGACCTGGCCCGGCCGGGTGAGGATGCCGACGCCGACCATGTTGGCGATCATGATCGCCGCCGCGTCCCCCGCGCCCAGCACCCGGGTGAGACCAGGCTTCGGGTCGGACCCTGGCGACTTCACCGCGTTGTCCCGGGCCGCTTGAGGCGGTAGGTCAGGGAGATGCCCGAGCCCCGTTCGCGGGCGATGACGGTCACCAGGTCCGGATATTTTTTGAGCTTCTTGAAAAAGCCCCTCAGCTCGTGGGCCATGTCGACCACGTTGTGGGCCAGGATCACCCCGCCGGGGGCCAGCTTGGGATAAATCAGTTCCAGGTACCGCCCGTACTGTGATTTGTCGGCGTCGATGAACACGAAGTCGAACGGTCCGGACAGCCCTTTGAGCGTGGCCAGGGCGTCGCCCTGGATCACTCGGACCCGATGAAAAACCCCGGCGGCCTGGAAGTTCTTTCGGGCCAGGGCGACCCGGCGGGGATCGATCTCCAGGGTCACCAGGGTCCCGCCGGTCTCCAGCAGGCCCAGGGCGATCCACAGCCCCGAGCAGCCGTTCGAGGTGCCGATCTCGAGGGCCCGTTTGCTCTTGAAGGCCGCGGCCAGGACCCGGAGCAGCCGGCCGTCGTCCGGGGGAACGTTTTGCATCCGCCAGGTGGAGCCGAGGCAGGTCCGGGCGAGCACGGCCCTGATCCTGGCCTTGGCCCGGGGGTCACCGGCGGCCGGCGCCGGGTTGGCCGCCACCAGGATGATCAAACTCAGGGCCGCGCCCGTGGCCACGAAAAGAGTCGACTTCGTCATACCGATCCCCCTGACAAACAGCTCCGGAAAACAGTCAACAGTCCGTTCGTCCACTTGTTGCCTGCCCGATATTATAACCGTGCCTAAGTTGAAAACGCTGTTTTTTTTGGGGTGAGCCTGGCCGGGTTGTGGCCGGATTATGAGACGGCCACCCCCTGGTTCGGCCGACCGGAGGCGGAGGTTAAAGCGTGATCCGGGGCGTGTCGGGCCGTCGGGGATGATCGTCGACAAAGACCTCGACCCCATACACCCGGGCCAGGTTGTCGGCGGTCAGGACCGCGGCCGGCTCGCCGTCGGCGAACACCCGGGCCTGATCGAGCATCACCAGCCGGGGGAAGTATTGGGCGGCCAGGTTCAGGTCGTGGATGGCCGCGATCAGGGTCAGGCCCTCGTCCCGGTTGAGGCGAATGAGTAGTTCGAAGATGTCTCGCTGGTGCTTGAGGTCCAAATGGTTGGTCGGCTCGTCCAGGAGCATGATCGGCGCGTCCTGGGCCAGGGCCCGGGCGAGGAAGACGCGCTTTCGCTCCCCGCCGGACAACTGATCCAGACGGCGGTCGGCCACCTGGGTCACGCCGGTCAGGGCCATGGCCTCCTCGGCCAGGGCATGGTCGGCCGGCCCCTCGAACCTGAGCCCGCGCAGGTGCGGCGCCCGTCCCATGAGGACCACCTGGCGGGCGGTGAAG
>JAHJDS010000442.1 GCA_018812395.1 Pseudomonadota bacterium | reverse complement strand
GAGGACGAGTCCGATCAACACGGCGGCGGAGGCGGCGATCTGAACCGAACGGGAGGCCTGGCGAAAACAGGGGGCAAGGCGATGCATGCTATCTCTCCATCCGGCGCCATGAACAACCAACGACTTCGGCGCGCCGGAGCGTGGAAGTCTCGTTGTTACAAGGCATAAACATAGCTTTTCCGGTAATGGGCTGTCAAGTAATCCCACCGGTCGCCACGGTTGATAGACCGCGGCCCATCCAACCGTATGGTTTAACCATAAAGTTGGCGGGCCGGGGTTGTCAAACCTTTTCTGATTAACCTGTCGGGGCGAGTCCCAATAGGGTTACAAGCCGGAGGGGGAGATCAGGGGCTCCATCACCTTTTTCAGTTGCCGGCGCTGAAGGGACAGGTTCCCAGGGC
Source organism: Pseudomonadota bacterium (assembly GCA_018812395.1). GTDB lineage: Bacteria > Desulfobacterota > Desulfarculia > Desulfarculales > JAHJDS01 > JAHJDS01. The sequence continues at coordinate 6,367 of JAHJDS010000442.1, read as the reverse complement.
CACCTTGGGCCGGGGCCGGCGGGCGATGGTTTGAAGGTCGATCTTTCCGGTCTGTTCCCGCAGGATCTCGGCGACCATCACCGCCGCGGCGGCCGTCATCCGGGCGCATCCCAGGTGCGGCCCCTGGTCCTGGAGACCGTCCAGAATGGTTCCGCAGTTGAGGGAGCCGAATTTCTCGGCGAACTTTTCCTTGAAATCCAGGATGGTCACGCCCAAGTCCCGCATCTCGTCCCCGGGACGCTCCCGCCCCAGGAAAGAACCGATGGCCAACACCCCGCCGGTGAAGGCCCCGCACAGCTCCTCGGTCGAGCCGGCGATGCCGCCGCTCAGTCCCGAGGCGGCCTTGACCAAGGAGCCGTAATCGGTCTCGCCAAACGTCTCCAGAACCGTGGCCACCATGACCTCGGCGCAGAGCCGTCCTGAGGTGAAATGGGCGTAGGCCCGCCGCTTGATCTCCGGGGCGTCGATTTCGGGTGGTGGGGCTGAGCGGGCCGTCCCGGGGGACGTGGCCGCCTGGTTCGGTTCGGCGCCGCTCGTCTGGCCGGGGCCGCAGGCCCGGCATCCGGTGGGCCTCAGGGCCGCTTGGTCGTGAGCCATGTGTTGACCTCCTCTGGGGAGTTAATGCGACACTTCGACATGTTTCGTATTGTAAGACGTTTTTTTGGGGTAAAGGTTACCCCTCGGTCTCACCTTTTTGGGGCTTCATGGCCTCGATGTCGGCGGAGACCACATAGTCCTGGGCTCGCCCACCGGGGGCCCACTCCTGAAGCAGGGCCCGGCTTTGATCCCGGGGGCTGATCTTGATGTCTTGAAAACCGGCCCGTTGGAGCATGGCCTCAATATCGTCGATCGTCGCCGCGCCGCCGATGCAGGCCGACACCAGGGCCAGGTCTTGCCGAACGTCATCGGGCAGCGCCGCGGTAGCCACGACATCGGCCACGGCCAGGCGGCCGCCGGGCCTGAGCACGCGATAGGCCTCGTCAAAGACGGCCTGCTTGTCCGGGGAGAGGTTGATGACGCAGTTGGACATGATCAGATCGACGCTGTGGTCGGCCGCGGGGAGGTGCTCGATCTCGCCCAAGCGGAACTCGACGTTGGTCGCCCCCATCTTTTGCGCGTTGGCGCGAGCCAAGGCGATCATCTCGGGAGTCATGTCCACGCCGATGACTTGGCCGCTTGGTCCCACCTCCTTGGCCGTCAGGAAGCAGTCGAAGCCGCCGCCGCTGCCCAGGTCCAAAACCGTCTCCCCCTCCTGGAGCGAGGCCAGGGCCACCGGGTTGCCGCAACCGAGTCCCAGGTTGGCGCCCTGGACCACGCCCTCGAGGTCGGACTGGGAATAGCCGATAACTGCGCCCAACTGCTCTTGCTTGGTTTGTTCGCCCCCGCAACAGCCGCCGGCTCGGCAATCCCCGGCCTCTTGACGGGGAGGGAGAGAAACATCCGCCCCGCTGCAGCAATTGGGCGCGGGGGAGGTGTCGCCTTCCGCGGCCCCCTGCCGGGCGATCTGGCCGTACCGGTCACGGACGGCCTGCCTGATTTCGTGGTCTTGAATGGGCTCCATTTTAGTCCTCCTTTGGCGATAGCTGCGACACTGCGGCAACTATCGAACCATGCTAAAAAAAATTATTGTTAACTAAAAAAACCCCGCAGGGCCGTCAAGGCCTCCGGGTCCAGGCTGCACTCCATTTTCTGGCCCCGCCGCTCGACCCGAATAAGGCCGGCCCGGCGGAGTTCCTTGACGTGATGCGAGATGGTCGAGGGCACGATGGCCAGGTCCTGGCCCAGCTCCCCGACACAGGCGCAGGCCTCCGGCTCGGTGCCGCAGTCGATGGTCTGAAACGGCCCGGTGGGGCAGCAGGCCAGGAGGCGGAGGAAAATTTTGAGTCGGTTGGGGTTTGACAGGGCCTTAAACATCTCGGCCATCCGGGGCACGTGTTCTTCACGATAGTTCGACATACTTCGAAATATAAACCCTGGGGCCGAGGTTGTCAAGTAATTTTTCTCAGAAAAAATCAACAACGGCAACATAATGATATTAAACATAATTTATCTTGAGGCGAGGCGATTCTTTTTCAAATTAGCCGCCGGACGCTTACCCGCGACGCGGTCTTCCTCTCGCCAGGGGCGGGGCGCCCGGTTTATTGTCCGTCCCCGGCCTCGGGGTGCAGGTCGTTCTCGGCCATCCAGGCCTCCAGGTCCTTTTGGGCCCGGTCGGCGTAGGCCTGGCCGCGCATTTTTTTGGGCGTTTTTTTTGCCAGGGGCGGGAAGAGGCCGAAGTTGACGTTGCTGGGCTGGAAGTTTTTGATCGGGGTGGTCAGGTGGGTGATCAGGGCCCCCAGGGCGGTGGTCACCGGCGGTACCACGGGCGGGATTTCTCTGACCCGCCGGGCGGCGTTGAGGCCGGCCAGGATGCCCATGGCCGCGGACTCGACGTAGCCCTCGACGCCGGAGAGTTGACCGGCGACGTACAGTCCGGGATTTTCCCTGAGTTCCAGGGCGGGGGTGAGCACGGCCGGCGCTTCGAGAAAGGTGTTGCGGTGGATCGAGCCCAGCCGCGGGAACTCGGCGCCGGCCAGGCCGGGGATGGTTCGAAAAACCTGGCTTTGGGCGGCGTGGGTGAGTCTGGTCTGGAAGCCGACCATGTTAAAGGCCGTGCCGTGGGCGTCCTCGCGGCGGAGCTGGACCACGGCAAAGGGCCGCCGATTGGTTCGGGGATCGATCAGCCCGACCGGCTTCATCGGGCCGAAGGCCAGGGTTTGTCGGCCCCGCCGGGCCATGACCTCGATGGGCAGGCACCCCTCGAAGTGTTTTGTGCTTTCAAAATCCCGGCGCTTGACCGTATCCGCGGCCATGAGGGCGTCGTAAAAGGCGTTATACTCGTTTTCGGTCAGGGGCAAGTTGAGGTAGTCGCCCGGTCCGTCCTCGTAGCGCGAGGCCTCGAAGGCGATCGAGCGGTCGATGCTCTGGGCGTCGATGATCGGGGCGATGGCGTCGTAGAAGAACAGCCGGTCGCGGCCGGTGAGCCGGGCCAGGTCCGCGGCCAGGGCCTCGGAGGTCAGGGGCCCGGTGGCCAGGATCAGGGGCCGCGCCTCGGGAATGCGGTCGGCCTCCCGGGTGACGACTTCCACCCTCGGGTGTTCCTGGATCCAGGCGGTGATCAGGCCGGCGAATTCCATCCGGTCCACGGCCCAGGCCCCGCCGGCCGGAACCCTGGTTTCACGGGCGGCCTCAATGACGATCGAGCCCAGGCGGGCCATCTCGTCCTTGAGCAGGCCCACGGCCGAGGTTATTTTGGCGGCCCGCAGGGAGTTGGAACAGACCAGCTCGGCCAGCAGCCCGGTCTCGTGGGCCGGCGTCTGGCGGGCCGGCCGCATCTCCCACAGCTCGACCGCCAGGCCGGCCCGGGCCGCGGCCCAGGCGGCCTCGCACCCGGCCAGCCCGCCGCCGATGATCAGCAGTTCGGCCATCATGTGTCAGCTTAGTGTTTTTGAAAGTCAGGGGCAACCGTGGGGAAGGATTATCCTTGATGCAAATGGCCAATCAACCGGATGTCCCTTCGGTATAGCCGCAGTCCTTGTCATCGCACTTGAGCTTCGGCCGGCCCTGTTTGTCCTTGTCCTGGACCAAAAACTTGGCCCCGCACTCCGGGCACGGCTTGTCCACCGGCCGGGACCAGGTGGCTAATTTGCACTTGGGGTAGCGGTTGCAGCCGTAAAAGGTCTTGCCCCGGCGGCTCGTCTTGACCACGACCTGACCGTCGCATCCCTCCTCCGGGCAGGGCATGATCGGCTCGGCCGGGGGCTGTTTCGTCCTGGCGGCGGCCGCCTCGCCGGCCATCTTTTTGGTCGTCTTGCACTCGGGGTAGCCGGTGCAGGCCAGAAACGGCCCCCAGCGCCCCTTCTTGACGGCCATGGGCCGGCCGCAGTTGGGACAGGCCTCGTCGGTCTCGGCCCCGTCGGCGACCTTGATCCGGCCCTCCTCGTCGCGGACGAAATCCTTGGCGTTGCGGCACTTGGGATAGCCCGAGCAGGCCATGAACTCGCCGCGCCGGCCCCTGCGGATGACCATGTCCGCGCCGCACTTCTCGCACTTGAGGCCGGTCGTCTCGGCCTGGGTTTGATTCCGGACCGGGACGATGTCGCCGTGCTCGTCCTCTTGGAAGTCCGAGGTGTATTTACACTCCGGGTAACCGGGACAGGCCAAAAACGGCCCCCGCTTGCCCTGCTTGACCACCAGCGTCCGGCCGCACTCGGGGCACGTCAGCTCCGTCTCCCGGGGGCCCTCGGCCTGACGGGGTACGACCCGGCCGTCCTCATCGCGCTCGAAGTCGGAGGTGAACTTGCATTCCGGGTAACCGGTGCAGGCCAGAAACGGCCCCTGACGCCCGAACTTGATGACCACCTCCCGCTCGCACTGGGGACATTTCCGGTCCGTGGGCAGCCCCTGGGCCTTGACCAGGCGCATCGCCTCCTTGGCCGCGGCCAGGTCGGTCTCGAAGGGGGTGTAGAACTTTTGGAGGACGGACAGGCCCGGCAACACACCGTCTTCGACCTTGTCCAGGTCGCCCTCCATGCGGGCGGTGAAAGACACGTTGAAGATGTCTGGAAAGTTCTGGACCAGGAGGTCGTTGATTGCCAGGCCCATCTCGGTCGGCCGAAACTGGGCCTTGATTTTGGCCACGTACTCCTTGTCCTGGATGGTGGACAGGATGGCGGCGTAGGTCGACGGCCGGCCGACGCCCTCTTCCTCGAGTTTCTTGATCAGCGAGGCCTCGGTGTAGCGGGGCGGCGGCTGGGTGAAGTGCTGCTTGGGTTCGACCTTTTTCAGTTTCAGGGGGTCGCCCTTTGCCAGGGGGGGGAGGGTCGAGCCGTCCTGGTGGTTGTTGAGAGCGTCGGTGTCCTCGACGTAGACCCGCATGAAGCCGTCGAACTTGACCACCGACCCGGTGGCCCGCAGCACATACGGTCCGGCCTCGATATCGACGGTGGTCATCTCCAACAGGGCCGGTTTCATCTGGGAGGCGATGAACCGGTTCCAGATGAGGCGGTAGAGGTCCAGTTCCCTCTTGTCCAGGAATTTGGCCACGGCTTCGGGCGGGCGGTCGACCGAGGTCGGCCGGATGGCCTCGTGGGCCTCCTGGGCCGACTTCTTGCTCCTGTAGGCCGGCGGTTTAGGGGGCAGGTACTCCGCCCCGTACTGGCCGGTGATGAACTGCCGGGCCGCGGCCACGGCCTGGGGGGCCAGGCGGACCGAGTCGGTGCGCATGTAGGTGATCAGGCCCTCGGTATCCTCGGACCCCATCTCGACGCCCTCGTACAGCCGCTGGGCCAGGGCCATGGTCTGCTTGGCCGTCAGCCTCAGCTTGCGGGCCGCCTCCTGCTGCAGGGTCGAGGTGATGAACGGCGGGGCCGGCTGGCGGCGGCGGTCTTTTTTGGCCACCGCAGCCACGACGAACGCGGCCTTCTTCAGATCACCGGCCATTTTGTGGGCCTGGTCCTGGGTGGCGATGTCGTGGGGGCCGAGCTTCTTGCCTTCGGCCCGGACCACCCGGGCCTCGACGGGCGGGGGCTCGGGGCCGTCCAGCAGGGCGGTGACCGACCAGTACTCCTGGGGCTTGAAGGCCCAGATCTCCCGTTCCCGCTCGACGACCATCCGCACGGCCACGGACTGGACCCGCCCGGCCGACAGCCCCCGCTTGACCTTGTCCCAGAGCAGCGGCGAGACCAGATAACCGACCAGGCGATCCAGGACGCGGCGGGTCTGCTGCGAGTCGAACTTGTTGGCGTCCAACTCGCCGGTGTCCTCGATGGCCTTCAAAATAGCGTCCTTGGTCATCTCGTGGATGAGCACCCGGTGAAAGCGGCGGCCGCCGTCCCCGATGGCCTGGGCGATGTGCCAGGCGATGGCCTCACCCTCCCGGTCCGGGTCCGGGGCCAGGTAGACGTCGGTCACGCCCTCGGCCGCCTTTTTGAGGTTCTTGATGACCTTTTCCTTGCCCTTGATGGTCACGTACTGGGGCGAGAAATCGCGCTCTATGTCCACGCCCAGGTCCCTGACGGGCAGGTCGCGGATGTGGCCGACCGAGGCCTCGACCTTGAACCGGCCGCCCAGATAGCGTTTGATGGTCCGGGCCTTGGCCGGTGATTCGACGATAAGCAGTGGTTTAGACATGATCCTTTTTCACGAACAGCTTGCCGGGCACCTGGACCACGTGTCCGGCCAGTTCCAGGTTCAAGAGCGTGACCGCCACCTCGGCCGCCCCCAGTCCCGAGCGGCGGACCAGCAGATCGATGTGGACCGGTTTCTCGCCCAGCAGTTCAAAGATGCGTTCGGCCCGCTGATCCAGGCCCGCCGGGCCTTGGGGCGG